>JBGSUZ010000138.1:0-12998 GCA_041753235.1 Acidaminobacteraceae bacterium | reverse complement strand
TAAATATAGAGGGTGACGTTATTACAGTCGTAAGACCAACTGATAACAAGCTCCACAGATCACTCCACGGTCTTAGCCGTACGCTTGTCAACAATATGGTTGAAGGTGTTACAAAAGGCTACGAGAGAAAACTCAAGATTGTTGGTGTAGGTTATAGAGCTGTGAAAAGCGGCAAAAACCTCGAGTTAACACTCGGTTTTTCTCACCCAGTTGTAATGGAAGATCCAGAAGGTCTTACAGTTGAAGTGCCTTCACAAACTGATATCATCGTAAAAGGAATCGACAAGCAAGCTGTTGGTAACTACGCTGCGAAGATCAGAGAATGGAGACAACCAGAGCCGTACAAAGGTAAAGGTATTCGTTACGAGAATGAAAATGTTCGTCGTAAGGAAGGTAAAACTGGTAAGAAGTAATTAAGAAAGGAGTGACACGTCCATGATTAACAAATCAAATAAGAATGTTAGACGTGCTGGTCGTCAGCTTCGAGTTCGTAAGAAAGTAGCTGGTACTACAGCTCGTCCAAGACTTAACATTTTTAGAAGTGCGAACAATATTTACGCACAAATTATCGATGACACGAACGGCACAACTATCGTTGCTGCTTCTACACTTGATAAAGAAATTAAAGCTCAATTCGCCCACACTGGAAACAAAGCTGCTGCTAAAGCAGTTGGTACTGCTGTAGCGAAAAAAGCACTTGAGAAGGGTATCACTAAAGTTGTTTATGACAGAGCTGGATACCTCTATCACGGAAGAGTTAAAGAACTAGCAGAAGGGGCTAGAGAAGCTGGCCTAGAATTCTAGTAAGGGAGGTTAACGCATGAGCCGCATTATTGATGCAAGCAAACTTGAGCTTAAAGAACAAGTAATTCATATCAACCGCGTAACGAAAGTTGTTAAAGGCGGTAGAAACTTTAGATTCAGCGCATTAGTCGTTGTAGGTGACGAAAATGGTCACGTAGGCATCGGCACTGGTAAAGCTCAGGAAGTTCCTGAAGCAATCAGAAAAGCGATTGAAGACGCTAAGAAAAAACTCATCTACGTACCAAGAGTTGGAACAACAGTTCCTCATGCTCTCAATGGCATTTATGGTTCAGGCAATGTCCTAATCATGCCTGCTGCTGAAGGTACAGGTGTTATCGCTGGTGGTCCAGTACGTGCCGTACTTGAACTCGCTGGCGTTAAAGATGTAAGAGCTAAATCACTCGGAAGTAACAACAGAAGAAACGTAGTTAACGCAACTCTTGAAGGTCTTAAAGGTATGAAGACTGTTGAAGATGTAGCGAAACTTAGAGGCAAATCTGTTGAAGAAATCCGCGGTTAAGGAGGGTGCCTAGACATGAAAATTCAATTAGTTAAAAGCACCATCGGCAGAATTCCAAAGCACAAAAAAACAGTTGAAGCATTAGGTCTTAAAAAGATCGGCCAAATTGTTGAAAAGCAAGACAATGCCCAAATGAGAGGCATGATCAAACAAGTTAGCTACCTTGTGAAAGTAGTTGAATAGAGCAAAAAAGGAGGTGTCGAGATGAGATTACATGAATTAAGACCTGCTGAAGGAACAAACAAGAGCAAGAAAAGAGTTGGTAGAGGTACAGGTTCTGGCCTTGGTACAACTGCTGGTCGCGGTATGAACGGTCAAAACTCACGCTCAGGCGGTGGCGTTAGACCTGGATTCGAGGGCGGTCAGATGCCTCTTTTCAGAAGAATTCCAAAGCGTGGATTCAAAAATAGAAATAGAATCATCTGGACGACTGTTAACGTAGAAGCTTTGAATGCTTTTGAAGCAAACACAGTCATCACACCAGAACTCTTAATCGAGTGCGGTATGGTTAAAAAGTTCAATGATGGAATTAAAGTGCTTGGCGATGGAGAATTGAAAGTAGGGCTTACTGTAAAAGCAAACAAATTCACTCAGTCAGCAATTGAGAAGATTGAAGCTGCTGGAGGAAAGGCAGAGGTGATCTAATTGTTTTCCACACTCAGAAATGCTTGGAAAATACCTGATTTAAGAAAGAGAATTCTTTACACGTTAATGATGATAGTGGTCTTTAGACTTGGATCGAGCATTCCAGTCCCTGGAGTCGATAAACACTTGTTAGATCAAATGATTAACAATGATCAGGGGCTCCTTGGCTTTTTCGACTTAATGTCAGGTGGATCATTCAAAAGATTATCTATTTTCGCGTTAGGGATATCCCCTTATATCACAGCGTCAATTATAATGAACTTACTTCAAATCGCATTTCCTGAGTCCATTGGTGCAATGGTTAAAGAGGGCGGAGAAGAAGGCAGAAAGAAAAGTATTCAATATACAAGATATGGTACGATTGTCCTTGCGCTCATTCAAGGTTTTGGATGGAGCTTAACACTCTTCAAACCAGTGTTTGTGAATCCAAACATGGGCACATATGTGTTGACAACTGTCATTTTGACAGCAGGTACAGCTTTCCTCATGTATCTTGGTGAGAAAATTACAGAAAACGGTATTGGGAATGGTATTTCACTATTCATCTTTGCCGGAATTATCGCCGGTGTTCCTGGTGCACTCATCAAAACCTATAAAGGTGTGATGGATTCAACTATGAACCCACTTAGTGTGGTATTATTCTTAGTGGTTGCAATTGCAATCATTGTTGGAGTTATCTACATTCAAGAAGGTGTTAGAAAGATTCCTGTTCAGTACGCTAAAAGAGTTGTTGGTCGTAAAATGTACGGCGGGCACTCATCATACGTGCCGATTAAGGTTAACCAAGCTGGTGTTATTCCAATTATCTTTGCGGTATCATTATTAATGTTCCCAATTACAATTGCTCAGTTCTGGCCTGGATCAACTTTCTATGCATTCTTGTCTAAAAACTTCAATTCAACAGGTGTGATATACAACCTAAGCTACGCACTTCTCATTGTCTTCTTCACTTATTTCTACACTTCAGTCATTTTCAATCCGGCTGACTTTGCAGACAATATGAAGAGAAATGGAGGCTTCATTCCAGGTATTAGACCAGGTAAACCAACCTCAGACTACCTGCAAAGAGTCATCAATCGTTTAACCCTTTCTGGTGCAGTTTTCTTAGCACTAATTGCGGTAATTCCGAATATCATTCTTGCAGTAGGCTCGATGGGCTTCAGATTTGGCGGTACTTCACTACTCATCGTAGTTGGTGTTGCACTTGAAACTATGAAGCAAATTGAAGCACAAATGGTTATGAGACACTATCAAGGTTTCTTGAAATAATAGCTGGGAGATGATGATATGAGACTTATTTTGCTTGGCCCTCCTGGTGCTGGTAAAGGCACTCAGGCAGCCAACATCGTAGATAAATATCACGTACCGCATATTTCGACTGGAGATATCTTCAGAAAGAATATTAAAGAAGGCACTGCTCTTGGCAAAGAAGCGAAAGCCTATATGGACCGAGGCGAACTCGTTCCAGACAGCTTAGTTATTGAAATCGTCGCGGATAGACTTAGAGAAGAAGACTGCACTGCAGGCTTCCTTCTCGACGGTTTTCCAAGAACGGTTGCTCAGGCAGAGGCACTTGATCAGGTACTAGTAACAATGAACTGCTCACTTGACCATGTGGTAAACATTCAAGTTGATCCAAATCTCTTAGTTGAGAGAGCTGTTGGCAGAAGAATTTGTAGAGATTGCGGCGCAACGTATCACATTCACTTCAACCCTTCAAAGGTAGAAGCTGTGTGTGACAAGTGTAGTGGTGAACTTTATCAGAGATCTGATGACAACGAAGAGACCGTTTCAAATCGCGTAAGAGTTTACGTAGAAGAGACATCTCCACTCGTTGACTATTATACGGCGAAAGGCATCATCCTTAACTTGGATGGTGAGAAAGCCATCGATGCGGTATTCGGTGACATATGTAAAGCACTTGGGAGATAGGCAGTAATGATAACTATTAAATCCAAGTCGGAAATCGAGTATATGAGAGAAGCGGGAAAAATCGTTGCATATACTCATCTGGTTTTGAAAGAAATGATCAAACCTGGGATAACGACGAGGGAGCTTAACGAGGCAGCGGAAAGAACAATACGAAAGCATGGTGCCATATCCGCTTTTAAGGGATACGGCGGCTTTCCAAAAAGTATCTGCACCTCAGTCAACGAACAGGTCGTCCACGGCATTCCGGGGGAGTTAATCCTTAAGGAAGGCGACATTATCAGCATCGATATTGGGACTGTCAAAAACGGTTACTATGGAGATGCCGCAATGACGCATCCCGTTGGAACTGTCAGTGATCAAGCCACTCGGCTCATCGAAGTAACCAGGGATAGCTTCTTCGAAGGATTAAGGTTTTGTAAGTTAGGATACAGACTGTCTGATGTATCACATGCTATACAAACATTTGTTGAAGCAAATCAGTTCTCCGTTGTGAGAGATTATGGTGGACACGGCATAGGTACTTCATTACATGAAGACCCACACATAAATAACTTCGGACTTCCAGGAAAGGGTCCAAGGTTAACACCAGGGATGGTTCTGGCCATCGAGCCTATGGTCAATGCAGGAACTCATGCCGTACGAGTTTTGGGCGACAGGTGGACGGTGGAAACCGCAGACGGCAGTTTATCAGCCCACTATGAACACACAGTAGCCATCACAGAAAGCGAGCCCGCTTTGTTAACGGCAGAGTAGGAGGAGACAAAGAGATGGAGACGACAAAGGAATTGACAATCGGACAGATGGTCAAGTCAAAAGCAGGGCGAGATAAAAATCGTTTGTTTTTAGTACTTGACATCATAGATGAAAATTTCGTATTATTAGTAGATGGGGATTTGAGAAAAGTTAACTCGCCTAAGATGAAAAAAGTGAAACACATCGCCTTAGTCAACCGTTGCTGCTATGACCTCAGGGCAGAACTTGATCAAGGTAGATCGATTACAGATGAATGGATTAGGCGTGAAATCGATAAACTGGGATAACGATAATTGTACAAATTATCAGGAGGTTAAATTATAAATGGCGAAAAGCGATGCTATTGAAGTTGTTGGAACAGTCATAGAAGCCTTGCCGAACGCGATGTTCAGAGTACGTCTTGAGAATAATCATGAAGTTCTTGCCCATATTTCTGGGAAGTTAAGAATGAACTTCATAAGAATTTTGCCAGGTGATAAGGTGACTATAGAATTGTCCCCATACGACTTAACTCGAGGTAGAATTACTTGGCGTGGTAAGTGATAAGGAGGGATAACAAATGAAAGTTAGACCATCGGTAAAACCAATATGCGAGAAATGCAAGGTCATTAAGAGAAAAGGTCGTGTAATGATCATTTGCGAAAATCCAAAGCATAAACAGAAACAAGGTTAGTTAAACGGTCAAGGTGCGGCTGACCCTGTAGGGAACTTAGACCGAAACAATAAATGAAATTTGAATGCATTTAATAGGAGGTGCACGTTAATGGCAAGAATCGCAGGCGTAGACTTACCTAGAGAGAAGAGGGTAGTAATCGGCCTTACTTACATCTACGGTATTGGTAAGCCAAGATCACAGGAAATCCTTGCTAAAGCTGGTATTAGCGAAGATACACGTGTAAAAGATCTTACTGAAGAAGAAGCGGGTAAAATCAGATCAGTTCTTGAAGCTGATTACCTTGTAGAGGGCGACCTCAGAAGAGAAATTTCTCTTAATATCAAACGACTTAGAGAAATCGGTTGTTTCAGAGGCATCCGTCATAGAAAAGGTCTTCCAGTTAGAGGACAAAGAACTAAGACGAACGCTAGAACTAGAAAAGGTCCTAAGAAAACTGTAGGACGTAAGAAGAAAAAGTAAAGGAGGGTGAATTATGGTAGCTAAAAAAGTTAAAAAAGTCGTGAAAAAGAAAAAGCGCGAAAGAAAAAATATTGACCGTGGTCAAGCGCATATCCAATCGACTTTCAACAATACAATCGTTACGTTAACTGATAACGCTGGCAATGCATTATCATGGTCAAGCGCGGGTAGCTTAGGATTCAAAGGCTCCAGAAAGTCAACTCCATTTGCTGCGCAAATGGCTGCTGAAGCTGCTGCTAAAGCTGCTATGGAACATGGACTTAAGCAAGTTCAAGTTTTCGTAAAAGGTCCTGGTTCTGGTAGAGAAGCTGCAATCAGAGCCCTTCAAGCGGCTGGACTTGAAATTACTCAAATAAATGATGTAACACCAATTCCACATAACGGTTGTAGACCGCCTAAGAGAAGAAGAGTGTAGTTTCCTAACAGGAGGTGTAGTTAATGGCAAGATATACGGGCCCTTCATGCAGACTTTGTCGTAGAGAAGGCGCGAAATTATATCTTAAGGGTGAAAGATGTTATTCTGACAAGTGCGCTCTTAAGAAAAGAGAAACAGCTCCAGGTCAACACGGTGCTAGAAGAGTAAAACTCTCTGGCTACGGCGTTCAACTTAGAGAAAAACAAAAAGTTAAAAGATATTACGGCATGATCGAAGGACAATTCAGAGAAGTATACGAAAGAGCTGTTAAGCAACCTGGTAAAGCAGGCGACAACTTCCTCAAACTTCTCGAACTTCGTTTCGACAATGTTGTTTACAGAATGGGCTTTGCTAACTCTAGAAAAGAAGCTAGACAATTAGTAGTTCACGGTCATTTCACGTTGAATGGCAAGAACGCTGATATCCCATCAATGACTTTAAAAGTTGGCGATGAGATTACGCTTAAAGAAAAGAGCCTTAGCTCTGCTAAGTTCAAAGAAATTGCTGAAAAAGCAACTAACTCACCAAACTGGTTAGAAGCAGATTTCAGCAAAATGACTGGTAAAATCGTAGCTGCTCCATCTAGAGAAGATATCGAACTTAACATCGAAGAGCACTTAATCATTGAGCTTTACTCAAGATAGTATTCCGTCGAGTAGTTACCCTCGGTGAATTTTTAGATAAAAAGGAGGGTTTGAAAAGTGTTAGAAATTGAAAAACCAAGTATAGAGTGTTTAGACATGAGTGACACTTACGGCAAGTTTGTTGTAGAACCTTTAGAGAGAGGCTACGGCATAACGCTCGGCAACAGCTTGAGGAGAATCCTTCTTTCATCGCTTCCGGGTACTGCTGTTAAATGGATTAAAATTGAGAACGTCTTACATGAGTTTTCTACTATTCCGGGTGTCAAAGAAGATGTCGTAGACATCATCTTAAACCTCAAAGATCTCTCTGCGAAAATTCATTCAGATGATGATGTGAAGATTCTCAGAATAGAGAAAAAAGAAGGCGGCCCAATCACAGCTGGTGATATCATCTGTGATTCTGACGTTGAAATCTTAGATACAGAAATGCACATTGCCACTTTAGAGGACAAATGTGCTTTCAATATGGAATTTGCACTTGCAAAAGGCAGAGGCTATGTGTCTGCAGATAACAATAAAGAGCAAGGTTTGCCGATTGGTATCATTCCTGTTGACTCTATTTTTACACCTGTCAAGAAAGTCAATTTCTCTATTGATTCTACACGCGTAGGTCAATCAGCAGATTACGACAAATTGACATTGGAAATTTGGGGAGACGGGACCATTAAGCCGGATGAAGCTGCATCGCTAGGTGCCAAAATCATGGCAGAACATCTCAATCTGTTCATTAACATGACAGACAGTGTAAACGGCGTGGAAATAATGGTTGAGAAGGAAGAAGACAAAAAGGAAAAAGTGCTCGAGATGACTATCGAAGAGCTTGACCTTTCTGTCCGTTCATATAACTGTTTGAAACGTGCAGGCATTAACACTGTTGAGGAACTTACTGAGAAAACAGAAGACGATATGATGAAAGTCAGAAACCTCGGTAAGAAATCACTCGAAGAAGTTAAGTATAAACTCGAAGAATTAGGACTAGGACTCAAGTCAGACGAAGAATAGTCGTGAAAAGGAGGGGAAACAATGGCAGGTTATCGTAAACTTGGCCGTCCATCTGCTCACAGAAATTTGATGCTCAGAAACCTCGCTACAAGCCTTTTAATGAATGGCCGTATCGAGACAACTGAAACAAGAGCGAAGGAAACGCGTAAAGCGGTTGAGAAAATGATCACGTTAGCAAAGAGAGGCGATCTCCACGCTAGACGTCAAGCATTAGCTTTCATCACTGATGAAACTGTTGTTAAGACATTATTCGAAGAAATCGCTCCTAAGTATCAAGATAGAACTGGCGGTTACACAAGAATTTACAAACTCGGACCTCGTAGAGGCGATGCAGCCCCTATGGTGTTGATCGAATTAGTATAATTTAATCGTCGTATTTTCTAAATTCAAGCAGATCAAGGGACTAAGTGCAAACTTAGTCCCTTTTGGCATTTTAAGAAACTTTATCAATTTGTGATTTCAATCTAAGCGTAGTATAATGAAAAGAGTGCCCTTCATATCGAAGGGTTTAATTATAAAATAAATCACACACGGTGAGAAAAATGATAAAAGCACAGAATTTGCACTATGCCTATACCGAACACAAAGAAAGCACTGCGGTAGACGGCCTAAATATAGAAATAAAGCATGGAGAATTTGTCGTCATTATCGGACACAATGGGTCAGGAAAATCGACCTTTGCAAAGCTTTGCAACGGTATTATGATGCCCTCAGAAGGAACGTTGCTTGTAGATAATATTTCCATCAAAGACGAGGAACACCTTTGGGATATTAGAAAAACAGCGGGACTTGTTTTCCAAAATCCGGACAATCAATTGGTCGCTACAGTTGTAGAAGAAGATGTTGCCTTTGGCCCAGAAAATCTTGGGCTGGATCCTATTGAAATCCGTAAGCGCGTAGACGAAAGTTTAGAAAGTGTTCACATGACTAAATACGCGAAGAAACCACCACACTTACTTAGTGGGGGTCAGAAACAGCGTGTTGCTATTGCAGGTATATTGGCAATGAAACCTAAATGTATCATCCTAGATGAACCTACAGCCATGTTGGATCCTATTGGAAGACGGGAGGTCATGGAGACCATTCATCACTTAAATCAACAAGAAGGCATTACGATTGTCCATATTACGCATTTTATGGATGAGGCGACAGGTGCAGATCGGGTCGTTGTCATGGAAAATGGGAAAAAGCTTTTAGAAGGGACCCCAAAACAAGTATTTTCACAAGTTGAAAAGCTTCAAGACATGGGTCTGGACGTACCACAAGTAACGCTGATCGCCCACGAGCTTAGAAAAGCAGGCGTTGACATTTCCGAGGAAATTATTACAGTAGATGAGTTGGTGAATGCCTTATGTCCATTATTATAGAAGCACTTAATCACATATACGATATAGGAAGTCCCTATCAAACCAATGCGCTAGACAACGTGAATTTGGTAATTGAGCAAGGGTCTTTTGTCGGTCTTATCGGTCATACCGGTTCAGGAAAATCGACTTTGATTCAGCATTTGAACGGTATTTTGAAACCTACTTCAGGCACTATTAAGATTAATGGGTTCGACATAACCGAAAAGGGTGTCAAACTCAATGACATTCGCAAGAAGGTAGGCTTAGTTTTCCAGTATCCTGAATATCAGCTATTTGAAGAAACCGTGGCCTTAGACATTGCCTTCGGCCCTAAAAATATGGGCTGGACGCCAGAGGTTGTCGAAAGTGCCGTTAAAGACGCCATGAAGATTGTTGGTCTTGACTATGCGTTATTTAAAGACGTATCTCCATTTGAACTGAGTGGTGGACAAAAACGTCGAGTAGCCATCGCAGGGGTACTTGCTATGAAGCCAGAAGTCCTCATCCTAGATGAGCCAACAGCAGGCTTAGACCCCAAGGGAAGAGATGAAATTCTCAACCAATTGAAGGCACTGCATGAAAAGGAAAACAACACAATCATTCTTGTGTCACATAGCATGGAAGATGTTGCAAAATACGTTAGCGAGATTTATGTCATGCACGATGGGAAGGTCGTCTTGGAAGGCAAACCTCAACAGGTCTTCCAAAATACCGAGCAGCTTGAGCAAATTGGCCTTGCAGCGCCTCAAGTAACTTATGTGGGCAAACGGTTAGCCGCTCTAGGGAAAGCGCCAGAGAACGAGCTGTACACTGTTGATGGTGCTATCGAGGAGATTCTTAAACTGGTAAGGAGAAAAGACAATGCTTAGAGACATCACGGTAGGCCAATACTTGCCCATGGACTCTGTTATTCATAAAATGGATCCGCGGTTTAAAATCATTGTTTCCATCATTTTTATAGGCAGTTTATTTGCCGTTACCAGCCTACTTGGCTACGCCATAGTAATAGGCTTTTTAGCGTTGCTGATTGGCATTTCTAAAGTGCCTTTTAAGTACATCGTAAGAGGTCTTAAACCGATTCTGTTCATTATTCTCTTTGCTTTTGGTCTAAATATCTTTTTTACCCCAGGCAAAGAATTGTTTCATTATGGTTTTTTGACCATTACCTATGAAGGGGTGAGACAGGCATTCTTTATGGGAATGCGCTTAATACTGCTCATTATTGGTACATCAATGCTGACACTCACCACATCACCAATTGAGTTGACCGATGGTATAGAGGCATGTCTAAACCCATTTAAACGTTTTGGCATGCCTGCCCACGAACTCGCTATGATGATGACCATCGCCTTAAGATTTATTCCAACCTTACTAAATGAAACCGACAAAATCATGAAGGCACAAATGGCCCGAGGTGCTGACTTTGAAAGCGGCAACTTAGTATCCAGAGCGAAAAGCCTGATACCACTATTGGTACCATTATTCATCAGTGCGTTTAGACGTGCAGACGAGCTGGCTATGGCGATGGAGGCGCGTTGCTATAGAGGTGGCGTCGGCCGTACCCGCATGAAACAACTTAAATACACCAAATTAGACGTCATTGGACTGGCTTGTTTTATCGTCTACATGGGCCTGTTAATCGGCTTACAAAGACTGCCAGGCATTATATAGGAGAACAGCATGACCACCTTGAAAGTTACAGTAGCCTACAAGGGCACCCATTTTAATGGCTGGCAAATTCAACCTAAGGGTCGAACGGTTCAAGGTGTCCTCGAAAAAACCATCAGTGATGTACTGGGCGAGAAAATTCAAATTCTTGGGGCGAGTCGAACCGATTCGGGCGTACATGCCCTTGGACAGGTATTTTGTGTTCAATATACCTGTGCACTACCACCTAGCAATTTTCAATTTGTGATCAATCGGGCTTTGCCTGAAGATATCGTTATTTTATCGGTGGAGATGGTTGAAGCTTCTTTTCATCCCATCGTACACACGAAGTCAAAAATTTATCATTACAAGGTGCACAATACACCACTAAGAGATCCCTTTAGAGAAGACTTTGCATGGCAGGTTCGTGAACCACTTAATCTAGAAGCCATGGAAAAGGCAGCGCAGTACTTTCTTGGGTAGCATGATTTTGCCTCATTTTGCGCATCGGGCAGTAGCGTGAAATCAACCATCAGAACGGTTTATAGCGTTGAAATTGAGCAAACGAGTTCACAAGAATTGACTTTTAAGTTCCACGGCAACGGCTTTCTTTACAACATGATTCGCATCATGGTAGCTATATTGATACGAGTTGGTCAAGGTAAAATGACTGCGGAACGGGCAAGAGAAATCCTTGAGGCAAAAAACAGAAGTTTGATTCCGTGGACGGCTCCAGCGCAAGGTCTTTACCTTTTTGAAATCTTTTACGAAATACAAGAATCATAAGCAAAAAAACGTTGACTATAGATCATTACTGTAATACAATATTGAAGGATGTTTAATCTTTGACTTATAAAATCCGGCCCCGGGTTTTATTGATAAATTGAGTTTTGGAGGGTGAACCCAAAGCTTACGCATGGTCGAGTACATCAGTACTCAAAATAGTTGAAATAATATTTGTTAGGAGGGAAACAATGAAGTCTTTCGTTGCTAAACCACTTGAGTTAGAAAGAAAATGGTATATTGTCGATGCTGAAGGCAAGACACTTGGAAGAATGGCATCAGAAGTTGCATCAGTTTTAAGAGGTAAACACAAACCTATTTTTACACCTCACGTAGATTGTGGTGATTATGTAATCATCATTAACGCAGATAAGGTTGTTTTAACAGGTAAAAAATTAGATCAAAAGAAATTCAGATGGCATACAGGTTACATCGGTCATTTGAGAGAAAGATCTTACAGAGAATTAATGGCTAAAAAGCCTGAGTTCGTTGTAGAGCAAGCTATCAAAGGCATGCTTCCTAAAAACACTTTAGGTAGAGAAATGTACAAGAAACTCAAAGTATACAGCGGTTCAGAGCACGGTCACGAAGCTCAAAAACCTGAAGCTTTAGAATTATAATCTGCGGAGGAGGTAAAGCGATATGATGTATCAAGGAACTGGTAGAAGAAAAAGTTCTGTTGCTAGAGTTAGACTCGTTCCAGGCAACGGTAATTTCACAATAAATGGTAGAACAGTTGAAGATTACTTCAACTTTGAAACTCTTAGAGCGGAAATCAAAAGACCTTTAGCGGTAGCTGGTCTTGAAGGTAAATTCGACGTTTTCGTTATCGTAGAAGGCGGCGGGTTCACTGGTCAAGCAGGCGCTATCAGACACGGTCTTTCAAGAGCTCTTCTTAAAGTAGACGAAGAGTTAAGAGGCGCTCTTAAGAAGCAAGGCTTCTTAACTAGAGACTCTAGAATGAAAGAAAGAAAGAAATACGGTCTTAAAGCTGCTAGAAGAGCGCCACAATTCTCTAAGAGATAGTACGCTTTTTCAAAGAAATGTATTCAAGTCCCTCAACCATTTGGTTGGGGGATTTTTTATTGTTCGTGAATATGTCATAATAGTATAAGAACATGCATATTAGTTTAAAGCAGTATTTTATGACCATCAAAAGGAGGCAATACAATGAGCCAAAATGAATATAAGCAAATCAGCTTACCAAAGCTTAACAACCTAAAACCAGGACTAGAATCTACCTGCCTAAAACTCATGGAAGAAGCCGGAGAATTGGCACAAATCATAGGTAAGTTTAGAGGGCTCAATGGTGAGGTTGTAGATAAAGAGCACCAAGAAATCGTCAACCTCATTAGTGAAGAACTACTGGACG
>JBGSUZ010000137.1:0-3883 GCA_041753235.1 Acidaminobacteraceae bacterium | reverse complement strand
CCCATCGAATAACTCCATAGCTGCTCGTATCAATACGAAGCTAAGGCTGCGCTGGTAAATACGCACACCATCCATATCGGTTATATCGATCCAATCGAGTTTTAGGTCAGCCGTTAGCGGAAAACTGAGTTCTTTTATCGTATTGTTCACGCGGAGTGCAACAATTTCAGCTTCTTCTGGACTGCGAACCTTCTGAACTAAAGCCTCAGCTCTCGTACCCATTGGCACTTCATAGACTTGATCTTTGATTGTAATGCGAACGCTGCTGTTTTGTGTCATACGTTCCCTCCTCTAATGGATAGCTCCTGCTCTTGAGATTGGTAGTATTCTAAAGACGACTTTACCCATTACTTTATCTTTCCGAATGAGCCCAACGTCGTCAAATCTGCTATCTTTGCTGTTATCGCGGTTGTCTCCTAACACAAAATACTCATCCTCTCCAACTATCCAAGAGGTTACGCCATTGTCTAGGGTCATTGAACCGTCTGTATAAGTTTCAGTCTGCTCAGTGCCATTAACCAACACTTTGCCGTTTATAATTTCAATTTTATCTCCAGGTACGCCAATAACGCGCTTTATAAGATTCTTTTCTCCGCCAGACTCCATTTTAAGATGGGTCTTAAAGACAATTACGTCGCCATGTTCCAAACCTTGAGCATAAACCAAGGCTTTGCTGATTAACAAATACTCTCTATCATAGTAACTTGGTTCCATAGACGGCCCATATACCACTGTAGGTCGTATAAAGAAAATAATGATAAGTGTCACAAGCAAAGCCCCAATCAGCGCTTTTGCCCACTCTATTAATTCCTGTTTCATTGATTTGCTCCAATTCATTCAAAGTTGTAGTTTTCGTTATGGTAGATTGGCGCAGAGGCCATTTTTAGAAGTTCTAATTCATGGGCTATCAGTTGATTGACCCTGTCGTATTTGCGCGCTTCAATATCTAAGTCCAGCATAGACAAGCAGGTCTTAAAATCGTCAAGAATCCAGTATGGATTGCCGTAGACTTTGTAAATTTCTTCTTTGCCTACCCCAACAAACCCATGACCCACAATAGAATCATTACGCAGTTCTATTAAATCACCCATTTTAGGTGCAGTAAGAATTTTAGCCACTTCACTGTATTTATAATCCACTTTCATATTCCTGTTAATATAAGTTGTAATACCAAACACCAGATTATTATTAAAAATTTTGTATTGCTTACGCAACAATTTGAGAATGGTTCGCTTTTGCATCACATCTACGTGAAACGTAAATTGATTGCGATTGATATGCTTTTTGACAAACATATACTTGAAAATAGCCTCTCGACAGCGATTAACCCTGCCTAAAAAGTCAATGAACTCCTGATTGACAATTTTAAACCGAATATTCTCCAGAAGTTCAGAAAACATGGGCTCTATTTCCCCGGCAATCAAATCCTTTAGATTAGCTCTCAGCCATTTTATTTCGGATTCTTTTTGGAGCTCTGGCGGAAGCAGTCTAAGGATCCGTTTTGCCGTTGCAAAATCAAAATTGATCGCATAACGGCAAGAATCCATAAGAATGGCTGCACTGGAGGTTTCCAGTCCTTGATCATTCATTATTTCTAATGCACCAGAATAATCATATCGCTGAACCAATTTTAAAATGATGTCGTATTCCTTAATCATGAACTCATCTCCCGTTTTGGGCTCCATTTATAAAGGCTTGTATCTCCTCCGATTCGCAAGTAAAGCTGCGATCACCTATAACCACCTTATACCCATGTAAGAGCTGACTCTCAACACTTTTAATGCGGCGTCCGCCATATTTGCTGTCTCCAACGATTGGATGCCCAATATAAGCCATAGAAGCTCTTATTTGATGACTCCTGCCCGTAAGTAGTTCTACCTCTAATAAAGTATAGTTACCCAGTTGCTTTAATGGTTTGTATTTGGTATGACAATACTTCGCTTCATCGTCTGACTGGGCACTAAGACGCACCTTATTGTTTTCTTCGTCCTTTGTTAAATACCCAATAACTTCTCCCGCCTCCGCTACTTTCCCGTGAACTACGCATTGATAGTATTTCTGGATTTGTCTTTCACGCATCATTTCGTTGTAGCGTTTGAGTGCCTCATAAGTTTTGGCAAAAACAACGACACCACTGGTATTTTTGTCCAGACGGTGGATTGGCGCGGGTTTGAAAGTCCTTGTTGCTAGATGCTTTAAATAGATTTGCACAAAAGACGCCAGTGTTTTTTTATATTCGTTTTTATCTGGATGGGTCAGCAAATCCTTTGGCTTATGAACCACTAAAATTTCATCGTCTTCATAAATAATGTTCAAGTCTGCCTCTTCAGCAGTAATTGGCGCTTCTTCTACAATTAGCGTTGCTAAGGTTTCGTCGCTTAAAAACATTTCAAGCACGTCCCCTTCTTTTAAGAAGAATTCTTCCTTTACCTTCACACCATTTACTTTAAAGACCTTTTTACGAATCAGTTTAAAAATATTGCTGCGACTGCTATTATTCAAATATTTCATGAGAAAACGATCTAGTCTCTGACCGTCTTCGTTTTTGCCTATGGTAATTGCTTTCATAAAAACCTCATTTTCCGCTTCCTTATAATAATAGTAAAAACTGCTTAATTCAATCTAATGTAGCTATTCTGCATGTCAGCACAAACTTCAAATCCAAGAGACTTGTAAAGTTTAATTGCCGCCTCGTTGCCTACCTCAACCGTCAGTGCAGGCAAGGTCTTCTTTTCGACAAGAATCTGTATTAAAGCTCTTGTAATCAGCTGGCCTACACCTTTATGCCGCTGTCCTTTAGCCACATAAATCCCGCCTATCAACCGATGCTTAGGCAGTGCATACTCGAGCAGCCCCTGTCCAATAACTTGATTGCCATACACAGCAAGTAGATAGGACTCTGACAGACTGCGGGTCGTCATTTTTTTCTTAAGTTGATTAATAGAAAGTGGATTTCTGTTAAAACACTTCTCCACTTCAATTAAAAAAGGAACCATCGTTTGAAAATTCACTTCGTTTGCAAGTTTTAAATCTAAGCCTGCAAGTCTGTATTCTGCTAAAACTTCTAGCAGTTTGTTTTCTGTCAGCAGCTCTAACGGTTCTCTTTTAAGAGACATCCAGTAATAATTCTCCACATGTGCGCTGGAAATACTCCTAGATAAAATTTTCTGAGCCAGTGTTACAGAGAATGAATCACCTTTCAAACAACTTGGCCTTATTGCCAAAAGCGTTTTAAGTACAGCATACTTGGTCATGACCCGCTCATCTACAAAGTGGACAAGGGTTAACCCTCCGCCACAACTGGCAATGAGACCAATCAATTCAATCCCTTCCGAAGCCATAAAAATCTCAAAGCCTTCTTTGACGTTCAAAAGCTCTCCCTCTGTTCCTAACTCGAACAGCTGATAAAAAGATGCTGCATGCCAATAATGCGCCTTTAAGTAGCTTTCAACAGCCTTAAATAATACTTTGTCACTTTTTAAGCGTTCTAACATAATGCCCTCACTAGCTAAAATTTCATAAACCTATCAAGATTGTAACACGTTCTTAACCGCATTGAAACCTTTTATAGATTGGCGAACCTCCGTATTTGTGGTATTCTAGACTCATGAGAAAGAGTGGAATTGGGAGGCATTATGGGCGAAAAAATTAAAGATTTGATTTACGATTTTAGTGACATCATTATTTCTTTGGTCATTATTACCATGATTTTTGGTGTTGTATCTTGGAAAATATCGGATTCTATGGCATACAGCAGCTTTACTGACCAAGCGTCTAAGGCAACTTTGGAAAGCAGTCAAAACGGTGCTAAAGACACTTCAACCGATGAGACCACGACAACAACACCGGTTGATACAACACAAACTGGCACAGATACAACAGC
>JBGSUZ010000136.1:0-4212 GCA_041753235.1 Acidaminobacteraceae bacterium | reverse complement strand
GAGGGCCGTGAAGAAGGCATTTCAACAACTGCAGTGGTTTTGATGCTTCGTGCTTGACAAGTGACTCAAGTCAGTATATAGTAAACACAGAAAAATATCAGAACCTAAAGTTTAAGTGAAAATTTATTTCATATTGACGTTGAAAGAGCCAGTAGAGGGTGCAAGTACTGTAAAGAGAGTGAAATCAGGTAAATGAAGGGGAGTTTCTTCATCGCCTTGCTGAGAGATTTCGCAGTTAAGCGCTTTTCGAACCTACTCTGGAGTTTGTGTAAACACACGGGAACAGCCCGTTAACGCTGTATGAAGATGACACGTCTTCGAGACTTTGCCACGGCATTTTCGACAAGCGTTGTCAATTAGAGTGGTACCGCGTCACCCCGCCTCTATGTATTTAGAGTCGGGGTTTTTTGATGTCTATTTTTCAACTCAGGTTACTATAAAAACGTTTGGATAATATTGAAGGAGGCCGCGACATGGCAAAGAAGAACGATGAAGCATTTGTAAAAGAAATTACCAAAATGGAAGACGATTTCCCACAGTGGTACACGGATGTCATTCTTAAAACAGACTTGGTAGACTACTCGCCTGTTAAGGGGTTCATGGTCATTAAGCCTTACGGCTACGCGATTTGGGAGAATATTCAGGCTTACCTCGACAAGCGTTTTAAAGCGACGGGTCACAAGAATATGTACTTCCCGCTCCTCATTCCTGAGAGCCTTTTAAATAAGGAAAAAGAACACGTTGAAGGCTTTGCACCAGAAGTAGCTTGGGTGACACATGGCGGCAAAGAGGAACTTGCAGAAAGACTCTGCGTGCGCCCAACGTCTGAGACGATTATTTGTGAAATGTACTCGCGCTGGCTCAAGTCTTACAGAGAGCTGCCTTACCTCAATAACCAATGGTGTTCGGTAGTGCGCTGGGAGAAGGCGACTAGACCTTTCCTCAGAACCTCTGAGTTCCTCTGGCAGGAAGGTCACACCCTTCACGAGACAGCGGAAGAAGCACAGGCAGAGACCCTTCAAATGCTTGAAATTTACAGAGAAATGGCAGAGAACCTCCTAGCTATTCCAATGGTTGCAGGTATTAAGAGTGAAAAAGAGAAGTTCGCTGGTGCTCACGCAACTTATACCATTGAAGCCCTTATGCACGATGGTAAAGCCCTCCAGTCAGGCACTTCGCATAACTTGGCACAGCACTTTACCAAGGCATTTGACATTACCTTTCTTGGCAGAACTGGGGAACTTGAGAACCCACACCATACGTCTTGGGGCGTTTCGACAAGGCTCATTGGCGGTCTGATTATGGTTCACGGCGACAACAGAGGTTTGGTGCTTCCACCAAGAGTTGCGCCAACGCAGGTAGTCATTATTCCAATTGCTCAGAACAAAGAGGGCGTTCTCGACAAGGCGTATGCGCTTAAAAAGAAACTTGAAGAAAAAGGTCTTCGAGTCGATATAGATGATAACCCTAACTACAGCCCAGGCTGGAAGTTCAATGAATATGAAATGAAGGGCGTGCCAGTTCGCGTTGAGATTGGGCCTAAAGATATTGAGAAAAACCAAGCGATGGTTGGCAGACGAGATACTTTAGAAAAAGCGCCGATTGCCCTTGACGGTATTGGCGACAGCGTTGTGAACCTTTTGGACGAGATTCACGAGAACTTGCTTCTTAAAGCGCGTACCCACAGAGATGCGATGACCTTTACGTTTGACAGCTATGAAGAATTCGTTGAGAAAATGGCATCACAAGCGGGCTTTGCTAAAGGTATGTGGTGTGGTGACCCTGAATGTGAAGCGAAGATAAAAGCCGACACAGCGGCGACCATTCGCTGTATGCCTTTCGAACAAGAGCATTTAGGCGACACTTGCCACTTCTGCGGCAAGCCTGCCAAGTCGATGGTATACGTGGCGAAGGCCTACTAATAAGTCTATGAGGAGGACTATCATGAGTGAAAACTACAAGTTTAATCAGCATAAGACCTGCGAATTTTTCCCTTGCCATAAGGGTGCAGACTCAGAGACTTTCAACTGCTTGTTTTGCTACTGTCCGCTATACCTTTTAAAAGAAGACTGCGGCGGGAGTTTTAAGTACGGCGAAAGCGGTATTAAGGACTGCACGGACTGTATGGTGCCTCACGGCAAGAACGGCTACGACCATGTCATGAGTAAGATGGGGCTGGTTATGGAGCGGGGGAAGAAGGGGTAAACTCTTCTTGGTATAATTAAATAGATGTTTGTTAGAGCGATTGCTTTCAGTGAGGTTTGTTGAGAGCAGTCGCTTTTGTTTGTAATAATTTTTTTATACGCTTTAATCAATATTTAATGTATGGAGTTCCATTATTTTGCTACAATAGTTGAGGTGTATATTACAAACTAGGAGGACATCATGAAAAAACACTCGCAATCAGTTACAAAAATAGAGTTAAAACATTGGCTTATGTTAATCCCAGCAATTCTAATGCTAGGCATTACACCTTTGTTTATTCGGTATTTCCCAGTTCGATATCCTGCACTTCCGGTCAGTTGGAGGCATGGCAGTTCTTCAACTGGGGATTTGTTTACTTATGGCAAGCACCAGCTAATTCTGGTTTCTGGCGTACTTTCGTTAATATTTTTATTTTTCCGCGTTGGGAAAAGTTCTCTTAAAGACAAAATAAAACAACGACCATTATTACTCATTTGTGCTACTGTGGCGTGGCTATTACTTACAACACTCACCGCAAGCTTTCCGCATGCCGCTGTCTGGGGCATGATTGAGAAATTTGAAGGTGTTTTTGTTTGGCTAACGTATATAGCTTTTGCACTCTATATTGGATCTTTGGTTAAACAGGCGTCTTACCGAACGGGCATTGTAAGAATTATTTTATTTAGTGGTCTTATTGTTACCGCTATAGGGTTAACCCAATTTTTAAGCCATGATTTGATTAAAATGGATTGGTTTAAGCAATTAATTATGCCTAAAAAAATTGCCGATTTAGCAACCTTTAACTTCGAAATCAATCGCGTATACACAACACTCTACAATCCTAACTTCGTAGCCATGTATGTCGCTACTTTGATGCCCCTTTCGCTATTCATGATTTACAGAGAAAAATCAATTCTATTTAAAGGGCTTTGGTCATTGTTTAGTGGTTTGTTAGCCATTAACTTAATTGGTTCTAAGAGTAGTGGTGGCTTTGCAGGCTTAGCCATTTCTTTGGGTGTGCTCGGGTTTGTGTTTATTATTCAAAAATTCAGCGCAAAAATGCAACGTATGCTGACAATAAGTGCCGTTTCTATTACGGCAATTGCATTGGTTCTGTTCTTTAGCGGCGGACTAAACGGCATATTGAACATCCAAGAATTCTCACCTCAATACAATATGACCAACATCAGCACGGATGGGTTTCAAACTATTATTGAGTATAAAGGTAAGAAACTCATTGCTGCTACGGATTCGCAAACATTGAATAGTGTGACCTTTTACACTGAAGGCCAAAACCAAGCGCAAGTTCCGTTAAACGTTACGACTACTCCAAATCCAGATGGCTATTATAATATTGTCAGCCCAGATTTTAGTGAAGTTTTTTTCACAACGGGCGCCACGGAAAATGGATTTGCTTTTATTAACTTTAAAATTGATAACGTCAACTGGGTCTTCTTACTACACCCAAATGGCATGTTGTATGTCAATAGTATGTCTTCAACGGTTCCTTTTGAAGCATCTAAAGGCTCTGGCGGTTTCGTTGGACATGAAGGGTTCGGCTCGGCAAGAGGCTTTATTTGGTCGAGAACGCTGCCGCTCATTGCCGCATCGCCACTGGTTGGTTATGGCGCTGACAACTTCACTGTTGCATTTCCGCAAAATGACTATAACTTAAAATACCAACTATATGGAAATCCCAACACATTAATTGATAAAGCGCATAATATGCTACTTCAATTGATCATGAACTTTGGTATACCAGGCTTAATTTTGCTCTTATCTGTCATTGGTTACTCTGTGAGAACCCTATACCGTGCTTATGTTTCTAAGGAAGATGCTGACTTTAAATTAAACCTTGTCTTGATACTTTGCATTTTCGGTTATCTTGGTTCGGGGCTCTTCTATGACAGTAATTTGCATGTTTCGCCGTTTTTCTGGACTTTTGTTGGGTTTGGGTTTAGGGAATTGGTTGAGGTGTAGTTGAGATTTGGTGTTTCTGCCATTCTAACCTGACCAAATTATGCCGTT
>JBGSUZ010000135.1:0-2855 GCA_041753235.1 Acidaminobacteraceae bacterium | reverse complement strand
TCAAACTTCAACGGGTCTATTGAGTGAAGAAGCAAAAAGAGTAATAACGGTCGTTCAAGCTGGGGAAGCGTCTATGAGTACGCTCGACCAACAGACAAAAAGTACAGGTTTAGAAGTGGTTGTAATTTCTGATGGGATTACGGCTACTTACAATAGCGTTACACAGATTAAAGAAGTAAGCAGTTTCATTGCTTCAATTTCTGAGCAGACAAATCTATTGGCACTCAATGCTTCTATTGAGGCAGCGAGAGCTGGTGAGTCTGGGAGAGGTTTTGCGGTTGTAGCGGACGAAATCAGAAAATTAGCAGAAGCTTCTAGGCAGTCTACCGATAAGATTGATGAAGCGGTTAAAAAGTTAATAGTAGATGCTGAAAATTCTGTTGAAGTTGCCAACTGTCTCAAACAGGTCATCGATGAACAATTGAAGGGTGTTGCTGTTACAGGTAGCCAATTTGGAGAGATTAAAGCAGCTATTGAGCGGATTGTCCATATGATTCAAGACATGGATAAGGCGGGTATTCAGTTACTTGGCAACAAAGATCGCATTATGGAAGTTATGGGCAATTTATCTGCTATAGCAGAGGAAAATGCTGCTTCAACAGAGCAAACTTCTGCTTCAACTGAGGAACAAACAGCTTCAGTTCATGAGATTTCTAGAATGGCAGAACAGCTCTCTATTCAAGCGACCGAATTAAAAGTGATAGCAGAGCGTTTTAAGATTTAGAAGTGGCTCAGCACTTGCATTTTAAACCCATAATCGCTATACTTTTATAAGAGTATAGGCATATAACAGACCTGTCAGCAATACTGGCAGGTCTGTTTATTATCAATAGAAATTCTTTAGAGGAGGTAACACATATGGGAAAGAGTTTATTGCCATCTAAGGGCATGAGAGATTTTTTACCTGAGGACAAGGCACTTAGGGAGAGAATGATGGCTATTATCAGAAATGAATATAACAAACATGGCTTTATGGAAATAGAAACATCTATCGTTGAAAATTTAGACCGATTAGTGGACAGTGATGGTGGCGAGAATACTAAGTTAATTTTTAAGATATTAAAAAGAGGCGAAAAGCTTCAGTTAGACCAACCAAATCAAAAAGAAGACGACTTAGCGGATTTGGGTCTTCGTTTTGACTTAACACTACCGCTGAGCCGTTATTATTGCAACAACATGAATGAGCTTCCTAAAATTTTCAAAGCAATGCAAACAGGCTATGTTTACAGAGCGGAAAGACCTCAAAAAGGTCGTTTTAGAGGATTTGTTCAGTGCGATATGGATATTATGGGTGACCCAACAAATGCAGCTGAAATTGAATTGATCCACGCTATTTCATCTACATTAAGACGTCTTGATATGAGTAACTTTACCATTAAAATAAATGACAGAAGATTACTCCTTGGTGTAATTGACAGCTGTGGATTTTCAAGTGATGACCACGGGAAAGTTTGTATAATTTTAGACAAAGCTGACAAGATTGGCGTTACGGGTGTTGCGAAAGAGCTTGAAAAAGAAGGTTTCTCAGCAGAGCAAGTGGCTGCTTTGATGGCGGTAATGCAGGAAATTGAATCGAATGGTCTTGAAGGCCTCAAATCAAAGGACATTTGCCCAGAAGCAGTTGAGAGTCTTGAACAGATTATTAGCACTATTGAATCATTAACGGAAGATGCTTACAATATACGTTTTGATTTCACATTGGTCAGAGGTATGGGTTACTATACTGGTACTATTTTTGAGATTGCATATTCTAATTTAGGCTACTCAGTTGGTGGTGGCGGTCGATACGATAAGATGATTGGTAGCTTTATTGGTCAAGATATTCCTGCGGTTGGCTTCTCTATCGGCTTTGAGCGTATTTTTGAAATATTAAAGGAAGAAGGGAACACCTTCTTCAAGCCGCGTCAACTGGCATTGATTTACAATGACACGGATTCAATGACGGAGGTTCTTAAAAAGGCAGATGCCTATAGAGCTGAATACGATGTAGTCTCCCTCTTTAAGCGAGAGAAGAAGTTTGGCAAGCAACTTGAAAGACTTAAGAAATTTGGATTCCAATTCTTTGTATCTTATGATCAGAGTGAGTCTGAAGTACAGAGTTTATAAGGAGTTAGTATATGAAGCCTAAAAAAGTATGTGTTGGTATGAGCGGCGGTGTTGACAGTTCGACGACAGCACATCTCTTAATAGAAGAAGGATACGATGTCTTTGGTGCTACCATGTACTTGTTTGATGTGAAGGATGAAGCCAATAGGCTTCATCCGCCTGCTTTTATTGAGGAAGCTAAGCTTATCTGTGATCGATTAGGGATTCAACACTTTGTCATAGACTTAAGAGAAGAATTTAATCAAATAATAAAAACGCCTTTTAAAGAGGCGTTTTTAAATGGGTTGACGCCGAACCCCTGCACGTTGTGTAATAAGTTGATTAAATATGGCTTATTCATGGATCGTATTTTGGCTCTGGGAGCGGAGTCGGTAGCAATGGGTCATTATGTTCGTATTGATCATGACGTTGAGAATAATACTTGGCGTTTAAAGAAGGGTTTAACCGATAGAAAAGATCAGTCGTATTATCTACATGGTCTCTCAGAAGAACGTCTGAGCAAATTAATTTTACCTCTTGGTCAATATAATGATAAATCACGAATTAGGGAAATAGCCAGTCAATTTCACGAAGAGGTTTCTGAAAAAAAAGACAGTTTAGGAATTTGCTTTACTTCAGGCAAATCCGCATTTGACTATTTGCGAGACGAACTGCCTACTGATTTTGGAAAGGGATTTTTTGTGCTTGAAAATGGGACGGTTGTTGGGGAACACGATGGATATTTCCAGTATACAATTGGTCAGAAAAAG
>JBGSUZ010000134.1:0-2979 GCA_041753235.1 Acidaminobacteraceae bacterium | reverse complement strand
TGCACTTGTGTGCCTCGTGTTCGCCCTGTGTCGATTTATCTCGTCCTCAGTCGAGTAAAGATGCCACTGGGCATAATAAAACGCTCATTTGGGAAATTGTGACGAGGTTCTAACGCAGCTTTTTGATGCGATTAACTCTTTAAAGCATTGCCACTACTTCGTTCAGCGTTTGATTACCACTGTGTGCCACACGTTCGCCCTGTGTTGCGTTTTCTAGTCCCAAGTAGAGTTAAGATACCACTAGCACTACAAAACGCCAATTTTAGGGGGATTTGAGCGGATTTTTCGATTGCCTTTTCCCTCAGCCAGAACCGATTGATTCTCAATCGATTCTGGTGCTGGATAAAGGGACGTGGTCGCCCCGAATCACATTCGCCGGCAATGCCGACGAATGAAAGGATTTTAGCACGTGGTCGAAATGGCGGTTTGTGTGTCAAGAGGGTGGTCGGATGTTCTCTAAAATGGCTGTATTTAGCCATTTTGATGGTGCTGTACGAGGGGGCTTTTGTTAACACGGTATTTAGATTTAACTAAACAAAATCATAGTGCCTTCTTGAACGCTTCAATCTCGTTTATACTAACATCTGCGATTGTTACTGATACCATTTCATTTGCCTTATTTATTCCAACATATACTCGACCAGTTTTTAATGTTTTTATTGCCTCATCACTATTAATACTCATACTAATTGCATTAGAATACAAATCTAATCTTAAAAAGTCTGAAGCATCAACGTGGATATTTGAGTCTGCATCATTCGTTGAGAATATCGGTATTTTAAAATCTTCAACTGGGATATCAACATTATACGTTTCAGAGTTAACATTTATTTCCTTTATGCAAACTAGAGTGACAGAACGTAATTTTCTTGTTGCTGAACCAATGCTTATTTCGAGCAATGAATGCTTTAAATCTCCATACCTATAGTAAATTGAGCCTTCTTCAATCTCATTCCAAGTTCCCCACTTGATATTTAGTGGAACATATGGGTCGAACTCTATTATTGCTGGATTAGATATGTTATCAAATTTATCTATGATCATTGTTTGCCTCCCAATCTTAATTAGTTGCCCCAACCTTTGAATACAGCATGCATAATTACTGGTAGCAAACCATCTTCCCGTGGTGGGCTAAATTTTAGTTCCCACTTACCTACGTTCATGATTTCATCATACTTGATTCCATCTTTTGTTGCCGCCTCTAATGCTCCAGCAAAATCGTCTAATAAATTTTGAGTGTATAAATTGGAGTCAAATCCTGGGTTGTTTGCTTTGGTCGCAATTTTTTTTGCGATGTCCTCATACATATGCTTAGTACCATTACCATGTACCCATAATTTTTTGTTCCCTATAGCAATCTCAAATGACCTTGGTAAAACAGTTCCGTCATAGACTGGCTGGGTAGCTTTGATTTTATCCCAGACCTTCCCCGCTCCCTCACTACAAGCCCTACACCTATTATAATAACCCTGCTGGCTGTTCTATGGGGAAAAAAGTTGATACTGACAAGACGCTGTTTTTTTGAAATTCAAAAATTAGCGGGATTCTTGTGTTTTTTCATAAGGTTTATAGGCAGTTTTGGTTTTCATCATACCAAAAATAATCCGTACAAGCCTTCTTGCTACACAGACTAATGCCTGTGGTTTGCTTTTGCCTTCTCTGACCTTGTTCTCAAAGTACTCTCTAAAAACAGGGTGTCTGGCTTTTCCGCCTTTAGAGACGGCAACCATTTGAATGGCGAGAAAGTGAAACATGGCGTTTAAAGCCCTATTGCCACTTCTGCAACGCTTATCTTTACCTTTGCCGGCAGAACTGAAGGGCACAGGAGCAAGTCCCATGAACCTCGCCAGCTTATCGGAGTCTGGGAACCGATTAATGTCTCCAATTTCAGAGATTAAACCAGCCTCGGTCACCAGTTCAAGGCCAGGCATGGTGCGGAGTTTATAACCAGTAAGCGGTATGATTTTGTCGAGCTCTTTGTCTATTTCGACAATCTGCTCAAGGTTATGCCGTATGCCTTTTACAAGGCTTTTGACGATGAAATCCCGTTCTGACTGAAAGTCTTTTCGGGTATCACCATCAGATTCTATGATTTCCAGTATTTCATGGATTCTATTGATTTTCAGGGTCTTATTGACCGATTTAAGCGTATCATAAATAGCTTCTGGCGTGGTGTTTTGAACGTGCATGGGCGAGGGGTAGGTATCCCAAAAGCACAGTGCACTTTTGCCATCCACCTCTGAGAAAAATTTCTTATAACTTGGGTATACCTGCATGAGCTGATTGTGCAGGGTGTGCTTGGTCATGACATTGTGCTTGACCAGTTGGTCTCTGCGTTTCACTAATTGACGAATGGTCCAATAAATATCCTCATGCCTTGCGTCGGGCAGTGTGTCAATCATGTCTCTTAACACCCTTGCGCACAGTAAGCATCATAGGCGTCATCTTTGTAGATGATGGGGTTTGACAGTCTGATAGCACTGGTATAAGAAGGGTTTACGTGCTTGACATCAAAGCGTCTGCCTACAAGATAGGCTGACAGATTTCGACCGAAGCCACGAGTGTCTTCAAGACCATAAACGATTTCTTTGGCACTACAAATTTGCCTCACGTCCTCTACAAAAGCAGGGAACTTAGAAGGCTTATTTTCGAATTGAATTTCTCCGAGCTTGTGCATCCAGCAGTCGATGATTACTGCATAATGCATTTCCTTGTGCATGTCGATTCCGACAAAACAGGTATTTCTATTTTTGTAAATGAGCATCTCCTCCAATAACTTTGTCTCCGCGTGTCGCACCGGCAACCTCAATTTATGAGCGTTAGTTTTTTACAGCCTCACAAGGGAGCGGCAACCTATCTGCTTCAAATGTGACAGATTACGTGATCATTGGCTCAGGAACCTTGAGTTCGGAATTTTCGCTTCACGAAAACGGCTACGCCGCCCTTGTTCGTCGGGTTCCCTAGTGTGTGATATCTTAA
>JBGSUZ010000133.1:0-2850 GCA_041753235.1 Acidaminobacteraceae bacterium | reverse complement strand
AGCTCCACGGCTGCCCTTAGGCTAAACATGCACTAGAAGCAGCTATTAGTTTGTTAGCGTTTGAAGCACTTGACCTTCTTTGAGTTCACCCGCAATAACTTCGACCGAAACGTCGCCTTCAACGCCAGTTGTGATGTAAACTTTCTTCACTTCTTCACCTTCATAGACGTTGACATACTTCTTGCCGTCTTTTTCTGTGTTGATTGCTTCAAATGGTACTAACAATACGTTGTCACGGCTAGCAGTCTTAATTTCTAGGTTGACGTTAAAGCCTGGTCTAAGCTCTGTCACATTCTCTTTAAGCGTGATTCTAACCTCTACTTTGACATTTTTACTGCCTTCTTGGCGAATAGTACCCGGTGCAATATAAGTGACTTCGCCTTCAAATGTTTTACCTTTAATTGCATTGCCTGTAATTTCTACTTTCTGACCCATCTGGATGCGGTTAATTTCATTTTCAGAAACATAAGCCTTTACAATTTTCTTATCTAAATCTTCTACCGTTAACAAAATGCCAGTGTTTGTCAGGACTTCACCCGCTTTTGCATTTACTCTCGTCACGGTACCCGCAATAGGTGTCTTGACGATAGTCTTTTCGATCTCCTTTTGAAGATCTGTAATAGTAATACTTGTTGAGTTCATGCGCTTTTCGCTAATGCCAATGTCCACTTTTGACTTCGCTTGACTATAGCTGACTTTAGCGTTGTCGAGTGAAATTTTAGCAAGTTCATATTGCTGTTTCGACTTCGACAAATCGTCTGCACTGATTGCGCCGCTCGATTGGAGGCTGAGGTTTGAATCATATGCTTTTTTAGCATTGTCATAGTTGACTTGAGCACTCTTAAGCGCGGATTCCTCATTGCCAATGCCTTTTGTCTTAAGTTTATTCAGCTCATCTTTCGAAATGCTGAGTTCGTTCATCATCTTTTTAAGTTCTGAATCTAATTTATCTGAGTTTATCTTTACAAGCACTTGGTCTGCTGCAACCTTGTCGCCCTCTTTGACGTATACCTCATCTACCAGACCGCCACCAAGGTATGAAACACTTCTAGAATCGTTTGCCTCCACTGTACCGCTTATGTATACATTGGATTCGACATTGCCCTTTTCAACTTTAATTGCACTATCTAATGCTGCGCCCTGTGGCATGCCGCCTGTTGGGCTTTTCTTGCTGTTAAGGACTGCAAACGTCCCCGTTCCGACTACTACGACCGCTATACCGATAGCGATAAACATCTTTTTCTTATTCATGATTAACTGGCCTCCTGGTTCGATTCACATTTACTTTGCTGTTTAAAATAATAAGCCTTCATAATTAATAAAACCTGTAGAAAATCTTAAATACTTATTAAGATTACACCTTTGGCATTAAGAAAGTATTAAAGTGGCCATCAATGTTTGAATTTCCTCTGAAATACCGATATATTAGAGACAGCATCACACTATAGATGGAGGGATATTATGTCCAATGAAAAAATACTCATCGTTGAAGATGAAAAAGAAATAGCGCAATTAGTCAGAGATTATTTAAAAGCTTCTAATTATAACGTCATTATGGCACATGACGGAGAAGAAGGCATTGACCTTTTCAATAAAGAGCACCCCGACCTTGTCATTTTAGACATCATGCTACCTAAGTTGGACGGCTTTGAAATTTGCAGAACCATTCGCGCTAAATCGCCTGTGCCTATTCTTATGCTCAGTGCTAAAAAAGAAGACACGGACAAAATTCTAGGGCTCGGTCTTGGAGCCGATGATTACGTCACTAAGCCATTTAGTCCAAGAGAACTGCTGGCTAGAGTCCAGTCACAACTTAGACGATACAAGGAACTCTCTGCAAGTCAAAGCACCTCTACCGCTCTCGCAATTGGTGACTTAGAGATTGACCCAAATGCTTATACCGTTAAAGTACGAGGCGAATACGTGCCTTTCTCTGTCAAGGAATTTGAAATTCTTCACTATTTAGCAACCAACATCAATCAGGCGCTTTCAAGAGAGAAAATCTTCGATCATATTTGGGGCTTTAATGAATATGGCGACATTAACACGGTTACAGTTCACGTTCGTAAAATTCGAGAAAAAATCGAAGAAGATCCTTCTAGTCCAAAGTACATTGAGACCGTATGGGGGATTGGTTATAAATTCAAAGGAGGCAAGTAGCTTTGAAAATCAGATCGAGAATAATACTCTCCTTTCTGTCGTTGCTGCTTGTGCCTATGCTGGTGGTTGTCATTTTTATTGGAATAGTCTTCTCCAACGTTTTTCGGATTCCATTCCTAGACAAGTTGATGGGCATGGATCAAGCCATTTCCACTATCAGCAGCGAAATTACAGCCAACTATGATCGAATTAATGACTACAACCACATTGACGGCCTGCTCCGTGACAACTATCAGGGTTATTTCCGCCGCATCTTGTTTGTAGCTCCAGACGGCAATGTCGTGTATGACAGTGACAAAGACCTTATTGGCATCCGCTTTAATCAGGTCACCACACTGGGCGGAGATAAAAACGGCGGCATCTTGACCAAAGACAGCTTTGATGTCCGCGAACAAGAAATCCTTAAGGATGGGAAGCCCATAGGCCGGTTGATCTTTATACCGGAAATTAACCTTCAAGAGGCACTGGCCTTCCTAATCTATCTGCCGTTCTTGATGATTGTGGTCTTTTTATTCACCATTATCGCCATGATTATACTGCTATCGAAAATATTAACAGATGGTATCTTAAAACCACTCAAAGAGCTCAATTACGCCGCTGAAATGATTTCAAGCGGAGACCTAGATTACGAGATGAAATATAAAAAAGATGATGAAATCGGCAAGTTTTGTTCAGAGTTTGACATCATGA
>JBGSUZ010000132.1:0-2952 GCA_041753235.1 Acidaminobacteraceae bacterium | reverse complement strand
GTTACTGTAGGTCATGATTCACGACTTTCAGCGGATACGCTCAAAAAAGGTGTATTTGCAGGTATAGCAGCAGCTGGCGGTACACCTGTGGACTGTGGTCTTGCAACAACCCCTTCCCTCTTCATGAGTACTATTTTTGAAGACGTTAAAGCCGATGGCGCGATTATGATTACAGCAAGTCATTTGCCATTTAACAGAAACGGTCTTAAATTTTTTACAAATGAAGGCGGATTAGACAAACCAGACATAACAGCAATTTTAACGAATGCGCATGAAGCGTCAGATAAGAATATGTTAAGTTTTACTGACGAAGCAGTAGTAACCTATTCTTTAATAGACCGTTATAGTGCTCATTTAACGGATTTGATTCGTAAAGGGATTAACGACAAAGCAAACTATGAACAACCTTTAAATGGCTTCAAAGTAATTGTAGATGCCGGTAATGGTGCAGGCGGATTCTTTGCTGACAAAGTACTTAAACCGCTAGGTGCAGATACAGACGGCAGTCAGTTCCTTGAACCGGATGGTATGTTCCCTAACCATCAGCCAAACCCTGAAGACGAAGCGGCTATGAAAGCAGTGACTCAGGCCACTGTAGCGGCTAAGGCAGACCTTGGTATTATTTTCGATACCGATGTTGACCGCTCTGCGGTTGTGCTCTCAGACGGCTCTGAGATTAATAGAAACCGATTGATTGCTATGATGAGTGCAATTGTACTAGCGGAAAATCCAGGTTCTACAATAGTCACTGACTCGGTTACTTCAGATGGGTTAGCAGACTTTATTACAGGTCTTGGTGGCAAGCACCATCGCTTCAAACGTGGTTACAAGAATGTTATTAACGAGTCTGTTCGTTTAAATGACGAAGGTGTTCAAAGTGACTTGGCTATCGAAACTTCTGGTCATGGTGCCCTTAAAGAAAACTACTTCTTAGACGATGGCGCTTACATGGCTGTTAAAATTCTTATTGAAATGGCACGCCTTAAAAAGAGTGGCAAAGCTTTAACAGACCTAGTTGCAAGTTTAGAGGAACCACTTGAAAGTGCTGAAGTTCGCGTTAAAATTCTCTTTGAAGATTTTAAAGTGATCGGCGAGAAAATAATTGACGACTTAAGAGCGCATGCAGCCTTCTTTGCTGGTTGGATGCCGGTAGCGGACAACTTTGAAGGTATTCGTTTCAAGTGTCTGGCAGACAACGAAGACGGCTGGTTCCTGATTCGTATGTCTCTTCATGACCCAGTGATTCCTATTAATATTGAGTCAAATGTTGAGGGTGGCGCTAAGGAGATTGCTTTTAAGGTCTACTCTATTCTCGATAATTATGATCACTTAGAATTAAGCGGATTTGATAAAGTATTTTTAAGTGGTATGGACAAAACGAATGATTAGTTTACATAATTATATTATGTAAACACCACGATGGGTTTTGATGGAAAATAATTCTATTAACAAATAAAGGATATGCTAAGACGAGATGAATCGTGCTGAGCATATCCTTTTTAGTTATGGTTATATTCTTGCGACACCACTATCTTTAGCAGCTTGTGCCACTGCTGCAGCTACAGCTACCCCTACATTGCGGTTAAGTGTATTTGGAATTACGCATTTTTCGTTGAGTTCTTCTGCTGTCACAATACCTGCAATAGCATAAACGGCAGCCTTTTTCATCTCTTCGTTGATGTCACTTGCTCTGGCATCAAGTGTACCTCTGAAAATGCCTGGGAATGCTAAAACATTATTGATTTGATTGTCGAAGTCGCTACGACCAGTTCCAACGATGCGTGCACCAGCGGCATAGGCAATATCAGGCATAACTTCAGGAATTGGATTAGCCATAGCAAATACAATGGCATCACTTGCCATTGACTTGACCATGTCTCCAGTAACTGTGTTTGGTGCTGAGACACCAATGAATACGTCTGCACCCTGCATTGCCACACTTAAGCTACCAACAAGTTTTGCTGGGTTAGTTGTTTGAGATAACTCAATTTTAAATGGATTGCCAGAAGCGTTGTCTAAGGTTAAAATACCTTCTTTGTCACATACAACGATATTTTCACAGCCAAATGATTTTAGAAGTCTAACAATAGACGTACCTGCAGCACCTGCACCGTTAATAACAATTTTAATAGTCGCCATTTCTTTGTTTACTATTTTAAGCGAATTAATAAGTGCCGCACATACAACGATTGCTGTACCATGCTGGTCGTCGTGGAAGACCGGAATATCCAACTCTTTTTTTAGAGCAGTTTCTATTTCAAAGCATCTTGGTGCGGATATGTCTTCAAGATTAATGCCACCAAAACCGGGTGCAATCCATTTGACAGCTTGAATAATTTCTTTAGCGTCTTGCGTGTCAAGACAGATTGGAAAGGCGTCTACGTTGCCAAATTCTTTGAAGAGTATAGCTTTACCTTCCATAACTGGAAGTCCAGCTTCTGGTCCAATGTTACCAAGACCTAGTACCGCACTACCGTCTGTAACCACTGCAACCATATTGCCTTTTGCAGTATACTTATAGACGTCTTCTTTGTTTTCGTGAATCTTTCTGCAGGGTTCTGCAACCCCAGGTGTATAAGCTACGCTCAAGTCGTCTTTATTTTCAACGGCTACTTTTGACTTAATTTCTATCTTGCCGCTCATTTTCTCGTGTAGTCTTAGGCTCATTTCATTATAATTCATAAGATAACCTCCAAGTCGATTAATAGCTACATTATACTAAAATATTAACTATAAGACAATATTGATTGCATAATATTCGTGTTAAGCCGAACAATAGCACCAAAACATAGCTATGAAAACAACCCCACCTTGCTTATGCAAAGTGAGGCTGCTTTTATGTGGTAGTGAAATTGGGGGCCAGTTATTTAGATCTTGAACATAGAAAGCATAACACCGGCTGCTACTGCAGAACCGATAACTCCTGCAACGTTAGGACCCATGGCGTGCATG
>JBGSUZ010000131.1:0-4073 GCA_041753235.1 Acidaminobacteraceae bacterium | reverse complement strand
ACCAGCAGGTTACCAAGGTTCTGTACCTTTACTGCCTACTGACAAAACCAAGCACCTTATTGCTAAAATTGTCTATAACAGCACCACTCAAATTTACACTTTAAGCATCTACCCAGGGGATATAACAAAAACACCACTTGTCATAAAAAATGTCTCTGGCCCAATCAAGTAACTCAACCACATTTTCAAGCCATTCGAGGTATGCCATGTCATTCATTATATTTTTATACGCACTTATCATCGGCAGCTTTTTAAATGTCTGCATTTACCGCATACCCGAAGGTAAATCGATAATTTTTCCGGGCAGTAGCTGCGGCAGCTGTCATACCCGCCTTAAGACTAAAGATTTAATTCCTGTTCTTAGTTGGGTTTCGACAAAAGGTACATGTCGCTACTGTGGGGAAAAGGTTTCGATTCAATACCCGCTCATAGAGCTATTAACAGCAGTATTAACACTGCTTGGCTATTGGCAGTTAGGTCTAGAAACCTCCCTTATTTGGTTTTGTATTTTACTTTGGTCAGGTATAGTCATTACTTTCATTGATTTGAAGTATGAACTTATTCCAGACCGTTTGAACATTTTTATTGGCATTGGGGCTTTATTGTTTTATAGTTTTAAAATTTACGAACTGCAGGCTTTCACTTTGCAACCCTTATTAGGCGCTCTTTTAGGGGGCGGTTTTCTCCTATTCCTAGCTATTGTCAGTTCAATGGGTGGAGGAGACATTAAGTACATGTTTGTGACTGGTTTCTTCTTGGGGCCCGGCCTCATGCTGGTAGCCCTATACATCGGCTTTATACTGGGTGGCCTTTATGCTTTTGTACTAGTGATTCTAAGACGAAGTAAGAAGGGCATGCACATTCCTTTTGGACCGTTTTTGGTGACAGGCGTATTAATCGCTTACACCTATGGGCCAAGCATTATTGAAACCTACCTGCAGTGGACAAACTTCTAGGAGTTCTTATGAGCTTAAAAGCATTAACAAACTTTCTTAGAAAAATAAAATGTACTAAGGGCTATACGCTTGTTGAACTGCTCATCGTCATTGCTTTAATTGGCATTGTCAGCATACCAATTGGCGCATCGCTTATTTTTGGTTTGAAAATATTTGACAGTGAAACTGCTGTAGACGAGGTTTTTCAAGACCAATTATCTGCTTTTTCTGAAATGAAAGAGGCACTCCGCTCAGACCCTTACCATGTCCAAATAGTTACTGTTAGCGGAATAGACACACTTCAAATTGGGCCTGATTCTGTCACTGCTCGTAATTACACCTTATCCGCTGGTAACTTGATACGAAGCATTGGGCCACAGAGCTTAGACAATCCAGGAACGGTACTTTGTGACCATATAACTGCTTTTGAACTAGCAAATATTGAACGAGAAGAAAATATTGAACCAGAAGAAAATGAAGCCGTAACACAACTAAGGTTGACACTTATTGCATCTGTTCGTAATAGAAATCATACTTTAAGTACTGAAATTTCGCTAAGAAGATACTAGGGGTGCCATTATGACAAAAAAATACTCGCCATAGAATTTGGTGCAGAAACATTAAAAATTGCCATTCTTCATCAAGCGAAGGGCACGTACAACGTAGAAGCATATGAAATATTCACGTTGTCTGAAAAAGCTTATGATCTGGATGGCGTACCAAATATTATTGAAATTAAACCCACGCTCGACGAAGCACTACAAAAATTAAAAGGGGACAAAGCTTCCAGTAGCGCTCACCGTGAATGCACGTAATAAAATTGTTAGAACCAGAGATTTGCCGCTTTGCCCACTTAAAGAACTCGAAGGCATTGTAAAATTTGAAGCAGAGCAGTTCTTGCCTTACGGTATTGACCAGTTTTATGTGGACTTCCGCGTCATTGGCGAAAGTTCGTTAACAACTGAAGGCACTGACAAAGAAAAAGTAACCACTGAAGCTGCAAAAGTTATGATCGCTGCCCTGCCTAAAGAAACTCTAAACCAATATTTAGAACTATTGAACCAGTCTGGTTGCCGAGTCCAATCTGTGACCCTGCACACTGACGCGGTTTATTCTTATGCAAAGCAACACTTTCAAACAAATGGGCAAGCCATTATTATGTGCGACTTAGGTGCTAATAGTACGAGTACCATTTTAATGGAAAATCAAGAGTTCATAGCAGATATCAATTCCGATAGTGGCACAAAATATATAGTGGACCATTTTTCAATTAAGCACGGCTTAGATACACAACAAAGTGCGGCGTGTCTTTTTGGACGCGAAGACCTCACACTGTCTAAAACTGAAAATGAAATGGACCAACTTTATAAAAAAATTGAAAAATTGAATCAATTTGTTTCATCAGACCAACAGGAACAGGTACTCATCGACTCACCTGAAAGCCTTATGGCAACTGACAACTCACAAGATTCTATAAAATCTTATACCGCCTCAGATGCTATTCACGAGTCTGCTTCTGAACTCTATGGTGATATTGGCAAAGAAATATCACGCATGATGGAATTCTATAGAACCCGTCGCTTTGGCACACGCGTAAGTCGTATTTATATTTTTGGTGGCGGTGCAGAGTTATTAGGTCTTAAAACTTATCTTAAACAACGCTTGGACATCGACGACATTCTTTTTGTATCAGAGACGGCCTCTTCTGGCAATTATGCCAATGGTGACCTGAATCTGATGGTTGCTGCCATTGGCGGCGCCATTGGGAGGTAAGCCATGAGTATATTAAAGAAAAATAGTACTTTAAAAAAGGTTCGTATCGAAGATTTAATGAAAAAGGACCTGAACCTTTATCCTTATAAAAACGGTAAACTCAGCAATAAAAATAGACGCAAACGTTTGGTTGCATTCATTGCAGGTATCATCATTATTTTACTTTTAGGTTTCTGTGGTTATTTATTTGTTCAAAACACCCAATTAGTTGGCGAAATAGCCGTGAGAAATGCTAATTTACAGGTTGAATATGAGCGCCTAAAAAACCAGCAAATGCTCGACGAACTCCTTAAGCGAGTAGATTACAAGTCAAACCTGCTCAATTATATTGATAACTCAAATAGTTCGGCAGTACTGGTCATTGAAACCATTGAACGCAATGTACCAAGTGAGATTCAATACATTAATTTAGATTTTATATCCGATAACACCATCAGAATTTCTTGCAAAACCACCAATACCGAGTGGATTGCTAAATTAGTTCACCAATTAAAAATGGAGAACTTCTTCAATGATGTTTTTGTCGAATCTATTAATCTCAATCAAACACCCGCTGACCCGAAAAACTCTACTGAATATGAGTTTCAGCTAATTTGTACGTTTGGAGGGCCAACCAATGAAACTAAAAAATAGTGAAAAGCGACTTTTAATTATTCTTGGTGTTGCTTTAGCGGCTTACTTTTTCTTTACCTACTTATTTTTTCCATTAATAGATGAAAACACAATTATAAAAGAGGAATTTGCGGCTGCTGACAATGATTATCAAGTACTACTCAAGTCTCACTTGACCAATAATCAGCTCAAAGAAGTTTTAGCGAAGGCTACTAGTAAGTACCAGTCTCTTGAAACTTTATTGCCACCACAGATACACCAAGAAGAGGCTATCCTTTATTTAACAGACTTAGCCACAAAAAATGAAATGCTTGTTGACAGTTATAACTTTTCATTTGACGACACAGCTAAATCCGCTACTGGTGCTGGAAGTACAACCATCCAAAAAGCGCCTGTAGACGATGTTCTCAAAGAATTCCAAAAGGTCATTAACGGTGATCAATCAGCAAATCTAGCTCAATTTAAAGATAAAATTTACCAAAGTCCTAAAAACGAAGGGACCATTTTAGATCAATACGCTAAAGACCTAAAATACTTCAACGTATCAATTACGTTAAAAGGCAATTATACTAAATTTAAAAATTATATTGCTGCCTTAGAAGCATATAAAAGTAAAATCATCATTAAACAAATAAACCTATCTAAGTCTCTAGAGGCATCTGATGAAGTTATTGGTGCTCTTACAATTTCTTATCCAATCTATTTTGACCAAGAAAACTTAAAGCCATATGATTGGAAGTTTGATAAACCACT
>JBGSUZ010000130.1:0-3740 GCA_041753235.1 Acidaminobacteraceae bacterium | reverse complement strand
AACTGCCTTTACCTGCACGGTCAGGTCTAAGCATATCATGGGTTTCTTTTCTGCCATCTATGCTGATCACCACATTGTCAATATGTTCATTCAAAAAACTGATTTTCTCTGAATCTAACAATACGCCATTCGTCGTCAACGTAAAGTAGAATTGCTTATTGCTCAACAGCTCTAAACTTTTCGCATAAACTACCGTTTCTTTGACCACTTCGAAATTCAATAAGGGTTCTCCACCAAAAAAATCTATTTCAATCTTTTGACGTCCCATCGAGTGCTGAATCAAATAATCTACTGATTTTTTAGCAACTTCTAAAGACATTAAGCTTTTGCCACTTTTATAATCGCCTTCCGAAGCAAAACAATATTTGCACTTCAAATTGCAGTCATGTGCGACGTGCAAGCACAATGCCTTTACACTTAAGTTTCTAGGTTTGCTATTCGCTTGTTTACGCAGTAATTCGTTCGTTGTAAATAGCATATTATTGTCATATAAACTTTTTATCTCACGGTATGCTTCCTCAATCACCTCTAGTTCATAACGGTCTCTAAATAAGGCTATTAAATCCTTTAAATTAGGCACATACGTAATGTCTTTTAAAATTTCATAGCTAATGCCATCTATCAAATGAACACTGCCACTATTACCGTCCACTGCTATTTTATAATCATTTAATTCATATACATGTATCACTTAAATAAGCCTCTTTTCTTAGTAACGCCATAAAAATGGAGAGAGGGCTTATAGGATTTTAAGCACCTCTCTCCGGACTAATTAAATTCTAGTGTCCACACTCATCTGCATGGTGATGTTCGTGACAAACAGACCCTGTTGATTGAAGCGAACCTTGTAAATAAAGCGCTGCAACTTCATTTGCTGTACCCGATACCCCAACGATTACCTCAATGCCCTTTTCATTGAAAATATCGACAGCACCGCCGCCCATACCGCCTGAAATAATAACGTTTACACCCATATCATTTAAAAAGTTTGGTAAAAATCCCGGTCTGTGGCCTGGGTTAGGAACCACCTCAGTTGATATCACTTTGCCATTTTCAGCGTTAAAAATTCTAAAATGCTCACAATGTCCAAAATGTCCTGTTACGATCTCACGATCACTAGCTACTGCAATTTTCATAGTATTTTCCTCCTTGAATTCTGTTTATAGGTTTAACAAGTGATTGCTCACTTGGTCTTGAATACTCAATACACCCGTCAATTGGGTTGCTTTAGCCGTTAATGCCACCAAATCTGTTCTTGATAGATACTGAATATCAAATTTCCGATTCAATGCCATCAGTTGTTTGAGTCCCGTTGAGACTCTTTCAAGATATGAATACAAGCCAATCGCACCTGGAGACATGCGCTTAACCGCTTCTCCATAAGTTGCTTTCAGTAGTTTATAATCTTCAAATATGGTTTCAATACTCTCGCCAAAACCCGCATAAGCAGCAGGTGTTATTCCTGCATCAATAAGTTCGCCTATCTGTTTCCCCGTCATGGCTACCGCCATAGCAGCTCTTCCAATCCCCACTAAACCAATATAAGGTGTTCCTATTGCCAGTGCTTTGAACACTTGATCTTCCATAGCAATGCCCCCAGCAATAGCCACTTGCGGGATATCATAACCTTTGCGTTTAAGTGCTTCCAATATGTCATAAACGACACATTCCAGTTCAATCGTTGGAATACCCCATTCATTCATCATTTTAACAGGGCTGTTTCCTGTACCGCCTCCTGCGCCGTCAAAAGTCACCAAATCAACTTCCGCAAGAGAAGCTATTTTTAAGATGCGAATAAGATCTTGTGGTGCAAATGGACCCGTTTTAAAACAGATTCTCTGAGCACCCAACTTTCTCAAATGATGTACCCTTTCAATCAACTGTTCATCCTGCCACATGGGCAATTTCCCAATTTTCTCAAAAGTAGGGCCGCTTCCGTTTTGATAGGCCTTTACAACATCTAGGTCTGTTGGGTCTGGATAAACCAAATAGCCCATCTCATGATATTTAAGTGCTTATTCCAAAGACTTTAAACGACCCAGTCCTTGTATGCCTTTTGCCGCTTGACCAAATTTAAGTTCAACACTGGTAACCTGTAATTTTTCAATCGCATATTCCAGCACCCCTAAGCGTTCATCATCAGGGTTTGCTTGAACCATAATGTCTCCGTAACCTTGATCATAACGTTTAAAAGCCATCACCATTTCTTCGAGCAAAGGCGATTTTATAACCTTGCCCTCATGACATACAAGAAATTTGTCTTTAGCTACCACATCTTCACCAATTACGACAACCACTCCCGCAAGCGCTGCACCAGAAAAATAATCTTGCCAGTTAAGTTTTGCCATTGCAGGCAACACAAATGGCGCTTTTAATGGCACAGGGTGTTTTTTGCCAAAGGTCGCACCTATTGAAGCAAATGGATAACTTGCCAAATCAGCATTTTCAGGACAGCCAACAGCACCGAATACGCTACCATTAATATTCAGATGGGAATAATCTAGCGGATATTGCTTTTCTGAAGCAAATTGATTTTGATCCGTCTCATAGGGATAAATCGCCTCTGAGCCTCTCACAGCAGACAAACCGATTTCACAAGTTCCTGTACAGCCAGCAGTGCATGTTGCGCACATGCCAGAAAAAACAGATAAATTACCAGGTGTTCTCATGTGTGTATTACTTATAGTACTGCCAAGGGGTGCACTGTAAGTCATCTTTTCACCTCATTATCTTATTGTTGGCGTCTACCTCAATTGCGTTTTACTTTTTTTCAATTCGTTCAGCGACAGCATCTAACCAGTCGCCCTTGAACATTTCAATAGTCCCTTGATCGCAAAGTGTTGCAAGTCCCGAACTCATTGGCAACTTCGCCAAAATTTCAAGGCCATATTCCTGAGCAATTTTTTCAATATGCGCATCGCCAAAAATTCTATGTTTTTCGTCACAATTTGGGCAAATGAAATATGACATATTTTCTACAATCCCTACAATTGGAACATTCATTTTCTGTGCCATTTTCACTGCCTTCGAAACAATCATCGACACCAATTCTTGAGGCGATGTAACGATGATGATGCCATCTACCTTAAGTGACTGGAATACAGTAAGGGGAACATCGCCAGTACCCGGCGGCATGTCTACAAACATGTAGTCCACATCTTCCCAAATGACATCGGTCCAGAACTGTTTAACTGTACCAGCAATAATTGGCCCTCTCCAAATAACAGGGTCTGTATCATTTTCTAACAGCAAATTGATAGACATGATGTCAATGCCAGTAGTGCTTTTAAGTGGGTAGCAACCAAACTCTGTATTGTGTGCTTTGCCTTTAATTCCAAATGCTTTAGGAATAGATGGGCCTGTAATGTCCGCATCTAAGATTGCCGCTTTGTGCCCTCTTCTTTGCATCGTGACCGCCATTAAAGAGGTTACCAAAGATTTACCTACGCCACCCTTACCACTGACAACCCCAATGACTTTTTTTATGTTGCTCATTTCATGAGGTTTTTCTGTAAAATCAGTCTGCTTTTCTTTTCGTTCATTGCAGTCGCTGCTGCAGCTGCTGCAATTATTTTCGCAAGTTTCGCTCATATTCCCATTTCTCCTCACACTACTATATAGTTATCACTTGACCCGTCGAAAGCATTTCTACTTGCTCACCCATGACACCTTTCAAAATATGAAAAGCATCTGTCCCTGTGCAGTGACAAGTGTAGTACTTTGAACCGGTTTTTAACAAC
>JBGSUZ010000129.1:0-5679 GCA_041753235.1 Acidaminobacteraceae bacterium | reverse complement strand
TTTCTTCAATAAAATCAAACATTTCCGCAGAGTAGCAACAAGATATGATAAGCTTGCAGAATCTTTTCTTGCATTTGTTTACGTATCAGCAATTTTTATTTTAAGTAAGTAGTGTCATAGTTTTCAGACACGCCCTAGTATAACCCATTCTTCTGCTTATACTTATGTGACTCCCAGAATAAATAAAGCACTAGGAAGGTCCCAATTAATACCGCTAAGCCAATCAGCCAAGTTTGGCGAATCCGCTGCTCAATTTTGCCAAAAGCCTTCTCTTGATTCATTTCATATGCAAAGTAGACATCTGTTTCTTCATCGTAAATTGCACGTATAATCGAGTGATTTACCTGATCTTCTTTCATATAGATCACTTGTTTATACAAGGACTGTTTCTGCCTAATGACGTCAATAATTTTCTCGCCACTGTTCAAATCCGTACTGCCAAAATAGCTGGCATTTTTTTCAAGACCGCCTTGATAGAGCAAGTTGCCATTTGAAGCAAATACATAAAAGTTGCCAGTCTTATCACTAAAATAATAAGCTGAGTTCAACAAACTCGCCATGGTACGATTGGTGCGTTCCATTTGAGTTGTAATTTCTTTTTGATTAATTTCAATGCTGATAATCCACTTCCGGTCATCAGAAAGGCCTACAAGTATCCGTCTGCCCAGAAGTAATCTTTCATCTTGCTTCATTTCATAGGAAAGAATCTTATAGTCCCTAATCGCATCCACATTTAAACCTAACTGCTCACTATAGTAGCGTCTTCTATCTGCATTATTCTGATGAAATTCTACTTGATATAGGCTGGAATCCCCCGTATAGGTCTTATCCTTTACATTGGCTTGAACCGCCGAAGCCGCTTTCAAACTCTTATATAAATTCACTAATCCCGTATCAAAATTATCATAGCAAAAATTCTTAATGCCATTTTGAATGTTCTCATTTGCTAAATACGACGTTCTAAACTGATTCAACAGCATTTCCGAGGTGTACTGTATTTGCGTATCTAAATTAAACTTAATCATTTGCTCTGAAAAAACGGCTTGTAGCAGCCCAATAATTTCAATAATAAAAATAATCATAATAAAAAAGGCAACTTGAACAGGCTTCATTTTATTCATGTATTCTGCCCCCCATCTATCTCCGCTTCATTGAAGTATAGGTAGTTTTTCATGATTAAATGAATGCAGAATATTGATAAAGAAACGTTAACGAGCAATAGTAACCTGAGCCAATTTAGAATATGCTTATATTCACTTTCAAAGCGAATAACGTCCGTAGCAAAGACAATTTTTTGACTGCCTGAACTGGATATGATTCCCGTATATTTATGGGACTCATTTTTCGCATTGGTCAACGTAAAGGTCTGGAGCTCTTGTTCCTTTGGAATATCCTTTTCTTGATTTTTAACCCGCGTCATCTCACCCATTGATTGTCCAATTAAATCTGCATTAGAGGCTTTTACAACCTCCATATTCTCATTTACGACAAATAATTCGTAGTGCAAGTACTTATTAACTTGATTTAAATTATCCATAACCAACTGCTTAGCGGAATTTAAAGGTCTCGACTGCTCCTGAAAAGGCCGCTGAATGACCAGCATCCACGGTTTTGTTTCAGAGTAATAGTAATACAGTTTTGAGCGCACATTGCTATCCCCTGCGCGAAAAGGACTGTCTATTACTTGATAGGTTCCCGATAACAATTCATTTTTTACATTGTTGAAATTAGGCTGTGGTATGTAAAAAGGATTCTTGTCAGCGGCATATACTAACCTACCGGTTCTTAATTCATATACATTTAGCGAGCCTGTGTTGGATTGCATGAAAGCACTTAGAACCGCATCCATATTTTTATCCGATGTACTGCCAATAACTTGATCGAGTATCTCAAAAGCAACTTTCTGATTGAAATAATCATTTTCCACCACAAGCTCATCCACTAATTGAACGCCCATGTCAAAATCACCTGACATATTCTCTGTAATGCTCTTCTGAACCTCAAAAATATCTGCTCTTTGTGCTGTTTGCTCTGATTTTGCCAGAGTGCTCATATACCCATATATGGACCCTAAAAATACGACGAGCATTGCTGTAAATAAAACTAAATACCCTTTCGAGCGTTGCCGCAATTCAGACCACCCCAATCGTAACTGAAAGCTTAAAAACCAGCGCTTTATGATTCATTCTATCATAAAAAAAGAGATGCCAACAATAGTGTTCGTTGGCATCTCTTCTATATCGTTACATTTATTAATTTTTATCGCTTAGACTTCTTCTGCTTAGGAATATTTAACTGAGCACTAATCATAGCTTTATTAGATACTCGTTTACCCTGAGGTACATCCATTTGTCCTATTTCATCGTTATAGTCATCAGAATCGTCTTCAGACCACTCTTCTTGATCCGCTTCCATACCATGGATAGGCGCCCGTCTTCCGTGGTGCTCATCTTCTTCGCTTGCGGCAGCCGCTCTTGCATTTACTGCTACAGCACGTTCATGATTTGGTTCATTGCCCTGACGTTCAAAGTATACGTCAAAGCCTCTCTCTTCGAAGAGATTGTTAAAGAAGTCCCAAATTTCATATTTTCCATCTCTCGTTTCTGCTGAGGCACAAAGCAGTACATCGTCTTGCGTCATGCCTAAGGTTTCACGAATTAATTTTTGTTGAGGTTTAATCTCACTTTTCTTAAGCTTATCCAGCTTAGTGCCAATAACAACACCCATAAAGCCGCAAGATCTAATCCACTCATACATCAGGACATCGTCTGCACTTGGTTTGTGGCGCATGTCCACTAGAAGACATACCTCTAATAAGTTTTCGCGCTTATTCAGATAAGTCTCAATAATTTTTCCCCAAGTCGCTTTATGGCTTTTAGACACTTTCGCATAGCCATAACCGGGTAAGTCGACAAATCGGAACTTATCATCTATGTCATAAAAGTTGATTGTTTGTGTCTTGCCCGGTGTAGAGCTGGTTTTAGCAAGTCCTTTGCGATTAATGAGCATATTGGTCAGTGAGGACTTGCCTACGTTCGAGCGCCCCGCAAGGGCAATCTCCGGCTTATGATCTTCTGGATACTGCAATGGGCTGACAGCGCTTATGACAAAGCGACAGTTACTTATTTTCATCGTTTGTACTCCTCACTAGTGCGTGCGCTAAAACTTCATCCATTGTCTTCACGGGAATAAAGTTAATTTTAGAACGCACGGCTTCTGGAATTTCTTCCAAGTCTTTTTCGTTTTCATATGGGAAGAGAATCGTTTTAACGCCTGCGCGTTTAGCCGCTAAAGATTTTTCCTTTAGACCGCCTATAGGCAGTACACGACCTCTTAACGTAATCTCTCCAGTCATGGCTAAGTCACGCTTAACAGGAATACCGGTGAGCGCAGAAAGAACTGCAGTCGCCATCGTAATACCTGCCGAAGGACCATCCTTAGGAATTGCCCCTTCTGGTATATGGATATGAATGTCCATTTTTTCATGGAAATCAGATGCAATCTCATATTGGTCTGAAATAGAGCGAATATAGCTCATGCCCGCCCTAGCGGATTCTTTCATGACGTCTCCCATTTGACCTGTCAGCACCAAAGCGCCTTTACCAGCCATTGTGGAAACCTCAATGTTCAGCGTATCACCACCAACTGGCGTCCATGCAAGACCTGTAACAATACCGACTTGGTCTTCTTTATAGATTTCATCATAGTGGGCGCTTTTCGCCCCAAGGAATTTGTCTAAATTATTCTTGTTGACCTTAACATTGGTTACTTTCTTTTCCACCACACGGGTTGCTACCTTACGGCAGACCGCTGCGATTTGTCTTTCTAAATTACGCACACCACTCTCGCGCGTATAGTTGTTAATAATGACGTTAAGTGTTTCATCAGAAAGCTTAAGTTGCTCCTCAGAAATACCATGTTCCTTTAGCTGTTTAGGCAAAAGATACTTTTTAGCGATGTTAAGCTTTTCATATTCCGTATAGCCTGATACTTCAATAACCTCCATACGGTCAAGAAGTGGGCGTGGAATTGTGCTAAGCGAGTTCGCTGTCGTAATGAACATGACACCTGAAAGGTCAAATGGCACCTCAAGGTAGTGATCTGTAAAGTCATTATTTTGTGCTGGGTCTAGGACTTCTAAGAGTGCTGACGCAGGGTCACCTCTAAAGTCACTAGCCAACTTGTCAATTTCATCAAAAAGGAAGACTGGATTCTTAGTACCCGCTTCTTTCATGCTAGAAATAATACGACCAGGAATCGCACCAACATAGGTTCTTCTATGACCGCGAATTTCAGCTTCGTCTCGAACGCCACCAAGGGACATTCTGACAAACTTACGGTTAAGAGAACGGGCAATCGACTTAGCGATTGACGTCTTACAAACCCCTGGAGGGCCTACAAGACAGATAATCGGCCCTTTAAGACTCTTAGTCAGTTCGCGAATTGCTAAGTATTCAAGGACTCTTTCCTTAACGGATTTTAGTCCATAATGGTCTTCATCCAGAATATCTCTCGCCTTACTAATATCTAGAGTATCTTTGGTTCTTTTATTCCAAGGCAAATCCAAAATCCAGTTGATATAATTTCTAACAACCGCACTTTCAGCTGATGCAGGCGACATACGTGCCAACCGCTCAATTTCTTTGCTGACTTTTTCGTTAATTTTCTTGTCGAGTTTGAGTTTTTCAAGCTTACTAATAAGCTCATCAATCTCATCATCTGGGTCAAAGTCTTCGCCAAGTTCTTCACGAATGGCTTTCATCTGTTCTCTCAGATAGTATTCTTTTTGAAGTTTATTGATTTGCTTACGAACCTTTTCGTTAATCTGCTTTTCAACTTCCATAATCTCAATTTCACTGAGTAAAATAGAATAAATTACTTCCAAACGTTTCTTAGGTTCAATCGCTTCAATGATTTCCTGTTTTTGCTCAATTTTTAGTACCATATTAGACGCTAAAATATCGGCAAAACGGCCTGGCTCTTCAATGCTAGATACTGCTAAAAGTACATCCGGAGAAATTCGGTTGCTGACATTAATGTACTTTTCAAAAGAAGCTAAGCATGAGCGCATGAGTGCCTCTGCTTCCTTGTCTTTTGTTGTATCTTCTTCAAATTTAACAATATGTGCTCTAAAGAACGGTTCTTCTTCAATGATGGAATCTACACGGCCTCTGCTTAAACCTTCGACAAGCACGCGAATCGTGTCGCCTGGCAATTTAAGCATTTGTTTGATTTTACAGATTGTTCCTATTTTATAGAAATCTTCCGCTGTCGGAAGGTCTACATCAATATCAATCTGAGTCGAGAGAAAAATCTTTTGATCGTTGATCATCGCTTCTTCTAAAGCTTTCACAGATTTCTCACGGCCTACATCAAAGTGAAGCACCATGTAAGGAAATACCGATAATCCTCTTAAGGGAATTAAGGGCATGACTAGGGTTTTATCCGCGTTTTCCATAGGTATCACTCCTTTTTAACTAGCATTTTAGGTATGGCAATTGAATCATGCACAGCTGCTTTGATTAAACACCACACTGTGTTTATACCCCACAATGCAGCGAACACCGCCACTCTATGTCAATTATTTTACATGCTTCAATGTCCTGTCTATATGAAAATAGATTTCATATCCTGATTATACACAAATTTTTATCACTCAACAATAGAGAGTGCTAACAA
>JBGSUZ010000128.1:0-3731 GCA_041753235.1 Acidaminobacteraceae bacterium | reverse complement strand
TTTCTTCAATAAAATCAAACATTTCCGCAGAGTAGCAACAAGATATGATAAGCTTGCAGAATCTTTTCTTGCATTTGTTTACGTATCAGCAATTTTTATTTTAAGTAAGTAGTGTCATAGTTTTCAGACACGCCCTAGTCTATTATAAGGGGCTTTTATATCTTTTGCATTAAAATTTCTACAAAATTCGACAAAATATATTCAATATAGCAATGGACTAAATTAATTTCTTAAACAAATTATTAAAAAGGGCTTTTCAAACACTTCGGAACGTATTATAATCATATTGTTAACAACACGTGCGAGGGTGGCGGAATTGGCAGACGCGTAAGATTCAGGCTCTTATGGGCTGTAAGTCTGTGTGGGTTCGAATCCCATCCCTCGCACCATTTTTATTTTTTGAACGTTAAATGGTGAGGTAAAAATGTCTATATTAAATAATCATTGGGCCGAGTTTCTTAATCCAGAATTTGAAAAGCCATATTATATGAAGCTGAGAGCTTTTTTAAAAGATGAATATAAAAATAAAGTTGTCTACCCAGATATGCATGATTTGTTTAACGCACTGCATTACACGGACTATCCCGATGTAAAAGTCGTTATATTAGGTCAGGATCCTTACCACGGACCAGGCCAAGCGCATGGTCTTAGCTTCTCTGTAAAACCGGGAATTGCTACACCACCATCACTTGTAAATATATACAAAGAGCTTCACAGCGACTTAAACTGCTATATTCCAAACAACGGATACTTAGTTAAATGGGCTGAGCAAGGCGTTCTTTTATTGAATACCTCTTTAAGTGTAAGAGCAGGCGAAGCGAATTCTCACCAGCAAATTGGCTGGCGTTCTTTTACGTCCGAAGTGATTCGAAGCTTAAATGACCACGTCACGCCTATCGTATTTATGCTATGGGGAAAGCACGCACAAGACCATGCAACCTTGATTACCAACCCGCAGCACCTTCTACTCAAAGCCCCACATCCGAGTCCGCTATCTGCACACCGTGGTTTCTTAGGATGCAAGCACTTTTCTAAAGCGAACGATTTTTTAAGTGCTCATGCTTTGACCCCTATTGACTGGCAAATTGATAATTTATAAAAAACAAACGGCTTAGATCTTTCACAGATCCAAGCCGTTTTATTTGTATATTTAGTTAAAAGACAAGCATTCAATAAATAAGTCTACAAGTACAGGATCAAATTGAGTCCCCTTGCATCTGACAAGCTCCTCGATAGCCTCGTGAGCGCTCATAGAACGGCTGTATACTCTATCTGTGGTCATTACGTCATAAGCGTCCGCAATACCAATCATACGGGATATAAGCGGTATTTGCTCCGATTTAAGTCCACTAGGGTAACCTGTACCGTCCCAACGTTCATGATGATGCATTACATAACTAGCAACGCCTCCCATATTGGAGCAGGCATTGAGAATATTAAAGCCTATTTCACCGTGTTTTTTCATTACGTCCCATTCGTCATCATCTAGAGCACCAGGTTTTAAAAGGATAGAATCTGGTATTCCAATTTTACCAATATCATGGAACATGGCAGCTAATGAGAGTTCATCCATTAAACAATCGTTTAAATTCAGTTTGCGACCAAGCGCCAATGTATATTTTTGAATGCGTTTAGCATGCTCATTTGTTTCCATTGTCTTTTCTTCCAAACTTGCTTGGAGTGATACGACAATAGAACTGCGTATACTCTTACTCTGGTTGAGTTTATTTTTGTACATCTTATCGTCAGCCTCTTTGACAATTACCTCAGAGGCGTGATCTTTACACAACCTACTCGAATAACCTAGAGCTATACTCATTGAAATAAGCGATTTTTGCTGTGTTTCGCAAGATTCCCTGATTCGATCACATACAGTTTTTGCAACAGCTTCATCCGCATCTGGTAGAAGCATAGCAAATTCATCGCCACCTATGCGGCAAACAATATCAGTTTGACGGCAGCAATTCTGAAGTATTTCTGCCATCGTTTTTAATAGTTCGTCCCCTATTTTATGCCCAAACAAGTCATTAGTTTCTTTCAAACCGTTAACATCGCCTATTATAACTGCATATTTACGTCCATTCTCTTCGTGAACCTTTTTTAGGCACTCATCAAAGTAGGTCCTGTTATATAGCCCTGTCAATTTGTCATGGTAGCTGAGAAAAATAATATGGTCTTCATATTCTTTTTTCTGAGTGATATTCTGTGCAAAAGCATAAATTTCAGGGTTCTCGCCATTCATATCTACGGTATGAAATAATACTGAAAGCGTGACCAACTTACCAGAACGGCTTTTTACGTTTAATTCCAGTGGTAGGCTCACATGACTTTTAGCAAGTTGTAGAAACCGTTTTGACCTCGGCGGCTCTACGACCAAATCCAGTATGGGCATGCCAATCAATTCGTGTTTTCTGTATTCAAGGGCATTTAAAGTCGCCTTATTTACCGTGACAATGCGCCCGTCAATACCCATTTGCAGCATTAGTCCCGGTCCTTTTTCAAAAAGTGTTCTGTACTTTCGCTCACTTTTTGCAACAACTTCTTCCATTTGTTTTTGTTTGGTAATGTCGTAAAGTATGCCTTTTTCAGAACACAATTCACCTTTTTGGTCTTTTTCAAAAATAACTAACTCTTCCACCCATTTGATTCGTCCGTTTTTGCAGACGACTCGGTAGCTATGACGTACTTCTTTTTGCGAACGTGCTCTCGCATCGTATATGGTCTTTTTGGCCCGCTCGCGGTCGTCTTCATATACAAAACTCCAGTAATCAGCTAAACTTCCAGAATAGAAGTCTTCAGGCTTGTAGCCGTAAGCAGAAATATTATTAGAAACAAAAGTTGTAGGAATGCCCGGGTCTACCGTCCATTCAAAAATAACCACGGATGTCTTTTCTAATATACTTATGGTTTTGTCGATAATTTCTTCGCTCATAGGCCCCCCAATTGTGAACGCATTTTAACACTTTAATTATAACAGAAAAATGTTAAAAATTATGAATGACATTATGACACCATTTATTACTTAAATATCTGTAGAAGCAAAATACTGATTTGACCACTTCTTCCATCATCATAGCTGTTACGGTCCATTCAATTGACCATTTGAGTACAGTCGCGCCTATAAAGGCGAATGGCACACCAATTAGCCAAACCGCTGCGAGTTCTACACGCATTGCATAGTGCGTATCACCGCCACCACGTAGCACGCCTACTATCATCAGTAAGTTAAAGCACTTAAAGAAGGAAAATACACCATATATTTTTACAAGGTGAGCAGCACTAATTGACACTTCCGGCGGTAGTCCAAATAAGGAAACATTCCAGTTAGCAGTTAAAACAATCACCGCCATAACGCCAAGTACCAACAATTGATTTAGTACAATAAATTGCCGAGCGTTTGACTTAGCCGTATCTTCGTCACCAGCACCAATGCTGTTACCTATCATGACTTGGCACGCACTGGCTAAGCCTATAAAGACGACCTCATAGAAGCGGTAAACAGATATGCCTACTTGATAGGACGCAACTGCATCTGCACTGATTCTCGCAATTGCTATTGTATACATGACATTACCAACGGCCCACATGGATTCATTTACTATTACAGGTAGCGATGTCCCCATAACTGATTTAAAATAGGCAACATCAAAGCTGAAGAGTTCCTTAAACCGTGCGGCTAAAGGACTGCCTGTTCCATAGAGAATTGCAACAAGGGCAATAAGTTCGAATAC
>JBGSUZ010000127.1:0-4839 GCA_041753235.1 Acidaminobacteraceae bacterium | reverse complement strand
TTTCTTCAATAAAATCAAACATTTCCGCAGAGTAGCAACAAGATATGATAAGCTTGCAGAATCTTTTCTTGCATTTGTTTACGTATCAGCAATTTTTATTTTAAGTAAGTAGTGTCATAGTTTTCAGACACGCCCTAGTCTGTTTAAGCAAAGATTCAAAACTCAACCTTGCTTGGCCCAAGCCACCCTTCATAGACCTAATTTCGTTTTCTAGCGCTATTCTTTTTTCTGGTAGCGTTTGTCTTTTGAGTCGCTCGTAGTCAAGCGCTATTCCCATAGCTTCCTTGCTAATTTTTTGTGTGTATAGACGCTGCTTGCTTAATGTCTCCAGTAAAACACTCGTTTCCCTCTGGGATTTTGCATTTATATGCGCCAAAAAAACAATCAGGCCAATTAGCGTAAAAATAAATGCCAATAAAACCATAAGTCTTCTTCGAAGATTCATAAATATACGAGAGTTCGTTTTATTACTCATTTTTCTATTCCCCTATCGCATTACAATGGTTCTGTTACTTTAACTGAAAAAGCCAATCTAGCAGGGCTGTTTTTTCATTAAGGCACTGCTCAGAAATGACCGCTTCCAGTAATTCATTTAACCTTTGGCCTATTAGTGGCCCGTTTATCCCTATTTGCATTAAATCGTGTCCATTAACTGCGAGGTCCTTAATACTAAATGCTTCATTCACCTCAAGTAGTGTTCGGCACATAAGCCGCATGTCTTCAATCTGTCTAATACCTTCACTGCGGTCTCCCGCGCAAGCTTTTGTATCAGCGAGCTGTAATAAGAATAGAATTTCTAGAGCTTCACTTGGCAATTGATTGAGTAACCTTTTAGCTGAAGCCTTACTTACATGTTCATAAATGCGCATATGAAAGGACACTAGTGTCGTTACTAATTCAATCTCCTTGTTTGCATATTTTAACCGCCGCATCATATTCTCAGCTAATGCTGCTGAGTTTTTCTGGTGTCCATAAAAATGACCAATGCCCTTTTCATCAAACGTTAACGTTTCTATTTTTCCTAGGTCGTGACAAAGCGCAGACAATCTCAGCATCAAATTGTTCTCACAAAGCGCAAGGACACTCAGTGTATGATTAAAAACGTCTTCATTATGTGCAGGGTGGTGTTGAATAAAACCATTACACGCTGAAAGTTCTGGGAAAAATTGCTTAAGCACACCCATTTCCTCAAGCATTTTTATACCCACTTCTGGACAGTCACTGAGCAGAATTTTATTAAATTCCTCTCGAATCCGTTCAGCACTCAATTGACCGAGGTCTAGAACATCAGATTTTAGGAGTTTCTCATCAAAGGGTTTTAAGTTATATTGGCATAAAAAGCGAATGTACCTAAGAATGCGAATTTTGTCTTCTCTAATGCGTTCAAGGGGGTCGCCTACAAATCGAAGCACTCCGCTTTTAAGGTCACCTTGCCCATTGAAGGGATCTTGTATATGACCGGACAAATCCATCGCCATAGCATTCATTGTAAAATCTCTTCTTGAAAGGTCTTCAACTAAGGTCTGAGCAAATGCAACGGCTCTAGGGCGGCGCCCGTCATAGTCTGATTCTAGTCGATATGTAGTCACTTCAAAAGCCTCGGCTTCAATCATAACCGTTATGGTACCATAGGCTTTTCCAGTAGGAATTGTATTCTCAAACAGAGCCTCAACTGTATCTGGTAAGGCATTTGTTGTTATATCATAATCTTTAGGTACTTTATTCAGGCAAATATCCCGAACACAGCCACCAACATAGTAAGCTTCGTAGCCTGCTGCATTAAGCGTTTGTAAAATAACACTTCCCGGCATTGACTTGTAATTCATAATTTATAATCCCATCCATTCCGATTTCAAGACACCCCAGTAACATATGTCCACAAATTTTCCCTCTTTGATTTGATCTGCTCTGAGCAAACCTTCAAACTTCATACCGCATTTTTCCATAATTTTACCCGAAGCTGGATTTTCAGCGAAGTGCCTTCCGTAGATTCGGTTTAAGTCCAAAGCTTCAAACCCATATGCCATAACTTTTTTCCCGGCTTCTGTGCCAAAGCCCTTATTCCAATAAGGTTTACCCAACCAGTAGCCAATTTCGCCAATGCGCCTTTTGGGACTCATGCCTATAGACACACACCCGAGTATTGCCGCTTCTTTTTTATCTACAATTGCCCAGTGCAGTAAATGCCGTTCTGTTGCGTCCTCAGGCTGTCTGCCTATCCAAGCTTCTGCCATACCCTCCTCATAAGGGTGCGGAATATGAAGCGTCGTTTTATAAATATCATAGTCACTAGCAAGTAGTTGTACCGCTTTTGCATCCTTGATTTCAAATGGTCTGAGTACTAATCTTTCTGTTTCTAATACTGGTATCATTTCGTCCACTCCTTTAATGTCAAATGCATATTTTTAATGAAATAATTGTATCATCAATATTAATTTATGACTATGTCATGGGACTTAGGAATGTGAATTGTGACTTTTATTTTTCTTAAAGTGTTATTTTTTTTTGTTATTGCCCAATCGGCTGTTAATGGAAAAAAGAACTTCTAGGTACATGCTAAAGTATTACTAGTTATAAATCATCAACAATGATATAAATCAAAATCTATCGTACCCTGAATATCATTTACAAATTTTATAATCTCACTCTCAAGCGAGATTATTGGAGTTTCGAAATTATAAATTTTTATGGTATAGAGAACTAAAAAATTTAATCCAAATTCTTTTTTCAACGTCTTTAATTCATGAGATTTCTTAAATACAGCAGTCAATAAATGTGACGTTTGCTCACGAATATCAAATGATTGTGCGAATCCAGTTTCATAACACCATGTAGTCTCTCGCCTAATTATTGATTTATTTCTAATAGAATCTCCCTTTTTCCATTTTTGTGAAGGAACAAGTTCTAACATTGAAGTAACTTTTTCTAAATCAAAATCATCACCACTTATCACCAATTCAGCGTTTACTGAAGTCTTTTCTCTATTACTTATTTTTAATGTACTCATAAGTCGGTATTGGCTCTCCTTTTCCACCTTTTCTAAAAATCCATAAAATACCTGTGTCTTTATCTAAATAAATATCATAGTGTGTAATGTTCGTTTTTCCAATAAATTCTTCTTTAAGTACGTGAGCATCAATTCCATTTTTCTTCAAGAATTTATCAGCAACCATTACAAACCCATTTTGAACTACTTTCTTATAGTACCCTGTCTCATTATTACGATAATTATAGTATGATAACACTCGTTGCTGTTGAATCTGAGTTAATCTAGCATTTATGAAAAAAGATCTTCTCCAAGGAAATGAAGAAGCTCATAAAATTTACACTACATTTATTCAAGCATTTTGTTCAAACAGCTACTTCTTCTCATCTAACAGTTACTCTCTGATTAAGAAATAAGGCCGCTTTAACTGATATTTGTAAATAATGTGTTTTAATTACTTTTCCACTAAAAATACTTCACTACAAACCACCGTTAGCCAAGGAATTGAATAATCAGTAGTGAAAATCTCAACACAGTTTTGCCGGTATTGAACGTGTTCACTTTTTTTTATTTCCTTAAATAGAACAATTGTAAATAGACTATCTGCGCTAGTTATATCATTATTTATTGGAAGCTCCGCACTAGCTTTAAAATTAGCATTTATACAGTTTTTAAATACTAGTTTTAATAATCTTGTATCATCACGACCATCTTGAATGTCCCAATAATAGTCAACTGTAATTATCAAGTCTATCAAATTATCTGCCCATTCAACACATGTGATTATACTATCTGTAAAATCAAAATTATCAAGTATTTCATTTAAATTGCTCGCCAACATTTTTTCACCTACTCTCCAAAATAGAAGTGAGTTAACTATCTTAATTCTTGACGTACTATTTCTTTGTATTACTCAAAGACTTTACTTGTACTTATTTAACCTTCACTTGGTGTAGATCCTACGCTAGTTAATTTTGTATGGTTCAAAAAATAATACTAAAAAAATATAAAGAGAGACATCAACCTAACATATTATAAAACTGATGCCTAACCTTATTGATTAATCTGAAAAAATTCACAAACTTATTCTATCATACTCTTCAGTTTTTCTATTTTTCTCAGTTCATTACTGTAATCTAAAGCCCTTTCAAAATACTCTTGTAATTTGGTGAAAAAGACTTCTCCTGCTTCTACAATAGATTGAAAAAATTCTTGTTTTGGTAGTGTCAATTGAATTAGCTCATTTGATACTATAGAGAATAGAACAAGCGTTTTACTAACCTTACTCAACTTAAGTTTAATTGGCTGGTCTGGAAAATATACCTCTGCCTTTTCAGTCTTGATATAATCTTCAATTAAATTCAACATATACGCCCACAACTGATCAATAATGTCCCAATGAGTAAAATCCATAAAAACAGAGCCATTATATTCGAGATATAGAACGCCTTCTAAATAATCGTCTGGCATACAATCAAGTTTTACTAGGCTATCAATTTTAACACTTGGTCTCTTTAGATATGATTCTATTACAAACATGTTTTACCCCCATCTTTAATTAACTATTTAGGATAGAATCTGCCCCTGATGGATAGGAAGTTCTTTTGATGAGCCTGTCCCACTGGTCGTATGTTTCGGTCAGTTGAGTTTGTGGACAGCCTGTGCCCCAGCCGTCAAAGCTGTAAGTGACTTGGTTGCCATTTGGGTTTTTGGAGCTGGTAAGTTGTCCGTAGTTGTCATAGGCATAACTACTTGTGCTGGCGCGTCCTAGTTCTGTGGTGCGCTGTTCGCTTAAGTGGAGCTTGCCATCTCTATCGTAATACTCTTTTTTCTCGTCGTAAAGGCTTGGTGTG
>JBGSUZ010000126.1:0-3841 GCA_041753235.1 Acidaminobacteraceae bacterium | reverse complement strand
CGGATGGGAATGTAAATGTAGCGGTACATATACACTCAGACAAAGATGTTCAAGGACAAAAACTCCAAGAAATGATAGATGTAATTCAATTACTGGTAAAAGATGTAGATACGCTTGCGCAGGCTGGGATTCAAGGGCATTTAGATGTTCGTGCTGACGTTTCCAAGCATAAAGGTGACTTTGGGAAAATTGTTCAGGGCGTCAATACGACTTTGGATGCGGTCATAATGCCAATTCAAGACGCGGCAGAAGTACTAAGCGAAATGTCTCAAGGAAACTTAAGTATTCGAATGACAGGTCAATATATGGGCGATCACGCTGCTATTCAGGATTCTCTGAATCAGACTCTAGAAGCCTTGGCTGAATATGTGAGAGAAATTTCTCAGGTGCTGAATGAAATGTCAGAAGGCAATTTAAAATTAAGAATTGATTCTGATTATCAAGGTGATTTTGCCCAAATAAAAGTTGCGCTTAATGAGATTGTACATTCTTTCAATGCGGTATTAGGTGAAATTAACGGTGCGGCTAGTCAAGTCGCTGCAGGTTCTAAGCAGGTTTCGGCAGGCAGTTATGCACTGTCTCAGGGCGCTGTGGATCAAGCTGAATCCATTGATGAACTAGACCATGCCGTTATTAAGGTAGCAACACAGACCAAGCAAAATGCAGTCAATGCCAATCGAGCCGATGAATTTATTCAGGAGACAAGGCTCAGCGCTAAATATGGCAACGAGCGTATGAATAACATGCTCCAGTCTATTAGGGCAATTGATGACGCTTCTAATCAAATTTCTAAAATTAATAAAATGATAGAAGAAATAGCGTTTCAAACTAATTTGTTAGCACTAAATGCCGCTGTCGAAGCAGCTAGAGCGGGGCATCAGGGGAAAGGGTTTGCCGTTGTAGCAGATGAAGTGCGTAATTTGGCTTCAAGGAGCAGTAGAGCAGCAAAAGACACAGCTGAAATGATAGAAAATTCATTAAAACTTGTAAGAGAAGGCAATCAATTAGCCAATGAAACGGCAGCTTCACTTATGCAGATTGTGACAGGTATTGAGAAAGCTGCAGTTTTGGTAGGGGATATAGCCAAGGCCTCAAATGTTCAAGCCGATGAAATTACTCAGATTAACCACGGTATTGACCAAGTCACGCAAGTCATACAGGTAAATTCAGCAACTTCTGAGCAGAGTGCTGCAGCTAGTGAGGAATTATTAAGACAGGCAGACGCCCTAAAACAGATGGTGGGTCGGTTCAAACTTACGAAATTGTAAGCTAATTGTAAACCATTTGTAAGATAGGGCTATGGAAGTTTAATACTATTCCCGTATAATTAGTGTTATAGGTTGTCAAAAATGACACGGGAGGTGTTTGATCATGAAACATATACTAGGAAAAAATATAGTGGCTTTTGCACTAACAGGATTAGTAGCTGCTGTCATTGGTCTGACACTGCCGACGTTCATAGAAGCCTACCAGATGTACAATGAGGCAGTGGGTGCAGTCAGCATAGATGAACGTATTGCCGAAATTAGAGCTGACAAAGATTATGTGCCTATTAATCAAATTTCAACGGACTTCTTGAATGCGGTTGTTTCAATAGAAGATCATCGCTTTTATAAGCACCATGGGATTGACCTGATTGCAACTAGCCGTGCAACGGTAACTAATTTGACAAGCCATGAGGGACTAACAGGTGGCAGTACGCTAACCCAGCAACTTGCTAAAAACATGTACTTTACCTTTGAAAAAAAATATAGCCGAAAATTGGCAGAACTTGCTGTAGCAATACAGCTTGAACATCGACTTAGCAAAGAAGAAATTCTTGAATTATATGCCAATGTCGTTTATTTTGGAAATGGATATAATGGTGTTACAGAAGCTTCTTGTGGTTACTTTGGCGTTGAACCCAAAGATTTAAGCATGGAACAGTCAATCATGTTAGCAGGCATTCCACAGTCACCCAATAAATTTGCGCACAATAAGCCTACGAACAGGATGGGGAAAAGGACTGCAGAAGTAATAAATGCCATGATAAGAGGACGTTTTTTAGCAAATGAAGACGCGCGTGGGATACAACTTAGAACACTTGAGGTGATTGAAACAGTTTACTAAATTTGCATATAAATATTACAACTTTGAGGAGGTTTTCACATGTACACAGGCAAAAAAGTTCAGCTTAGAGAATACAGAAAAGAAGACGTACCACAGGCATTAGCTTACATGAATGACCCTGAGGTAAAGCGTCTGCTTACACCCGGAATACCATTTTTATATACCCTTGAGGATGAACAAAAGTGGTATGATAGCCTGAGTGCAATGAAAGACACCTATAATTTTGCTATTGAAACCTTAGAAGATAAACGTTATATAGGCGGTTGCGGCATTAACGCAGTAGACTGGAAAAATAGTGTCGCACTTGTTGGCATTTTTATTGGCGACAAGGCTTTATGGGGGAAGGGTTACGGCACAGATGCAATGAATACCCTAGTCAAATTCATATTTGAACAAATGAATATCCGTAAAGTAAAATTGAACGTTTATGCTTTCAACGAGCGCGCAGTAAAAAGTTATGAGAAATGCGGCTTTGTCAAAGACGGGACGCTCAGACAGGAAATTTTCAGAGACGGCAAATACCACGACGAACACGTCATGAGTATTTTAAGAGACGAATATAATCTTAAGTAATGTAGTTTGACATGGGCTATGGCCTATGATACCCTAAACTTAAATGAATAGGCGGGGAGCTTGTACCTACAGGCTGAGAGGAGACGAAACGGCGTCTTGACCCATAAACCTGATTTGGATAATGCCAACGTAGGAATCGGCCACGAGCTCGCTTAGAAATATTGTGGGACATACCTGATTATACGGGTATGTCCCTATTTTATTGCTCATTATTCTAAGTAAGATTGTTCTGCCTTAAGGAGGCTGTTTGTATGCAACATAAGCTTTTCAAAGCCCATCAATTGGCACTTTATTTAGTAACGGACCGTGGGTGTCTTAAAGAAAAAACGTTAGTGGAAGCCGTAGAAGAAGCGCTCAAGTCGGGTGTTACTTTTCTTCAGTATAGAGAGAAGCACTTGCCTTGGGAAGCCCGTTTAGCGGAGGCTAGTGCGCTCAAACAATTAGCGCGTGACTATAACGTGCCATTTGTTATTAATGACGCTGTGGATTTGGCGTTAGCAGTGGACGCAGACGGCGTTCATTTGGGTCAAAGTGATGTCAGCCCACTTGCCGCAAGAAAACAGTTAGGGCCAGATAAGATTATTGGCGTTACGGCACGAACCGTTGAAGAAGCCAAGTGTGCCGCTTTAGAAGGCGCGGACTACTTAGGTTCTGGTGCAGCTTTTGAGACGGGAACTAAACAAGATACGAGAACCATTGGGCCAGAAGGCATACGGACTATTTGTCAGTCGGTTGAGCTGCCAGTAGTAGCAATAGGTGGTATCCATGAAGGCAATATTTTAGGCTTAAAAGACACCGGTATTCATGGGGTTGCAGTAGTTTCGGCCATTTTAGCCAAATCTGAACCTGCACAGGCGGTAAAAGCACTGAAAAAGCAGGTCATAGCACTCAGAGAACCCCAAGCACCCCAAGCACAAGGAGGTAGCCGATGAAAACCGTTTTGACCATAGCAGGTTCAGATTGCAGTGGAGGTGCTAGCATACAGGCAGACCTCAAAACAATGATGGCCCATCAACTGTATGGCATGAGTGTTATTACGGCACTGACCGCTCAAAATACAACGGGGGTTTATGGGGTAGAGTCCGTTAGCCCTGCGTTTGTTCGTCAGCAGATAGAATGTATTTTCAAGGACATTGTACCAGATGCAATTAAAGTTGGC
>JBGSUZ010000125.1:0-9590 GCA_041753235.1 Acidaminobacteraceae bacterium | reverse complement strand
ACATTATTATAAGTATCATTTTTAGCAAATTGTCCAATGAGTATAACTGGTAATTCAGTAATGATGTCACCTTTAATTTTTGCACTATACCCATCAAGTTTAGTAATAAATCTATTCGAACATTCTTCTGGAATATTGAGTACTTGTAATGCTAAAGTGAAATAACCTAAAAGGTGTAATTCTATATCTGCATAATCTTCATCATAAATAAAAAAGGTTCGACTTTTTCCGCACTTTTCAAATAGTATTGCTTTATGTATTAGAAAACCTTCTATATCACAATCTTTATCACAAGAAAAAATAGAAATAAGTTTCTGAGCATTTTCCTCTCCGCTTATTTCTATTAATCTTTTTAACGAGATAATATTCGTTTTAATTTTTGCTCACCCGCACTTTCCTTTGAAGTCGCAGTGAGGGTTCTATCTATTTTAACGCTCTTCGTCGGGCTCTTAAGAATCTTTTCAAAAGAATCCACAGCTTTTTTACTGTCTAAAACAAAGTGCTTTTCAAACGATGACGTAGCCATTATTTCCCCTCCCCTTCCTATTTGCTTTTTATTGATACTGTAAAATTATATCAAATTATTATACAATTTTAAAGTCCGAGATTACTTATTAAGATATATACCCCCATTCCTCATACTTTCCAACAATATAAACTGATCAATAACCCGGCCTCAATACCGTTCCGACAGCCCCGCTTCCAATCGCCACTCCGGCGGATTGCCATTGTCGCCCCAGTACTCTGTTATTTCAATAATTTTGTTGTCTTTAAGTTCAAAATAAGACGTTACATAAGCGCTTATGTCTTGATCTGGCGAACTTATTTTTACAGTCGTAATGACACTGCTGCCGACTGTGTTCATGCGTTCTACCACCGCGTACCATCTACCTGGGTACGCTTTGTTGAATGCTATGTATTTTTCTGCGCTTTTGAATACTTCACGGGTATTTGGTAGAAATATTTGCGCGTTTTTGTCCATGACAGCGGCCAGTCCGTCAAAGTCCGCTTGGTCTATATACTGCCAAAATTTTCCACAGGTGTAGTCATTACTCAGACCTCCTAATCAATTCCCTCACATAATTAAAGAGCTCCAGCCCGATTGCAACATCTGGCGCTTCCCAAGTGGCGTTTTGTTCTGTCACCAGACCTTTCCAGCTTATAGGCGCTTCTGTGTTGAATTTAAAATCCGCTGTGAGTTTCAATTCAAATTTAAAGGGTGGCTCAAACACAGGCGACGTCTTATTGTCCAAATCTTTAAGGGCTCTTAGAACACCATTTTTAATGATTGGATAAGTCTCCGCGGTCGTCGGCTCCCAACTCTCAGCTTTTGATTTGACACTAATATGTGTTACCGTAGGACAAAGTTCCTTGGCTTCCTTTTCAGAAGCTGCACAGCCAATGTTTGCCACATAAGGCGTACCCAAGAAACTCAAAACCGACGTGCCAATTTCTGCAATGTGAACATCGTTTAAAAGAAGCGCTGCTATTGGCGGACTTTGAATGGTATGCTCAAAATATGCATTCGGTTCGCCGTAACGTGCATGTTGTCCCACGGTAATAATGCCTATCGGGTTCTGCTCCGCCTGTCCTCTGATACGTCTCCAAAAGAAACATCTGTCTGGCGTGTCTGGAAGAATCACGTTTGCAGGCAACTGTTCTATGTGTACGTTATGTTCAGCCATGCCAGCAAAATGCCCGTCGTAATAAAAAATTTCGTCAATCCCAAACTCATTGGCTGCTTCACAAACCGCCAACACATCGGATGTCATTTGGTCTTTCCCATAAGTTCGCCACTCGTCGCTACCGTGGTAGAGGCTTTTTTTATCGATTTCAAAAATGCCTGAAGCACCTTCCATGTCGGAAATAAGAATCAATTGCTTTTTCATGTTGTCTTCCTCCTGCTGTCCACTGGGATGGTCTAAAGTCTTTTTTTACTAAATTTAGAAATACTATAACTAATTAGTCCAATAACAATGACGGCACTTAACATACCTAATACGATATACACCGGACTCACTGATCCAGTTAAAAAAATAGCAGTTGGCCCATCTGCACCGCCTATAATACCTACAGATGCTGACTCCGCCTTTGTAAATGTGTAAATGAAGTAAATCATAAACCCAATGACTACAGCTACTAAAAGCACTATACCCACAGTCATGAGCTTAACAAACTTCATAAAATTATTTTCGTTCATTGGTATTGGTCTCCTAACTTATTGATAAACAAACATACCTTAATCATCCAACCGTTTTCCACAATGTGGACATTTTTTTTGATGCTTCTTTTGAAACTCTTCTAAAAATCCTGTACTAATAATAGCCGTTGGTAACGCAATCAAGCCAATTCCGAGAATGGTTATCACCGATGCAATAATTTTCCCAAAGATTGTTATCGGGTAAATGTCACCATAACCGACTGTCGTTAAGGTACAAATAGCCCACCAAAACGATGTCCCAATATTCGAAAAAGCCTCTGGCTGTGCTTCAAATTCAGCATAATACATTAAAATTGAAGCTATTAGCAATACCAAAAACATGATAACACTTGAAGATATTAATTCATCGCGTCTTCCTTTAATCACCTTTGAAATTGTCGTTAATGCCTTTGTATACCTGTTTAACTTAAACAATCTGAGTAACCTAGCAAACCTGAGCACCCTTAAAAATCTCAAATCGATTGGTATGATAAACGGTAAAAAAAATGGAAGTATCGCCATTAAATCGATTAAAGCCATGGGCGTTAGCATATATCTGATTCTTTTGAATCTGCTCTTATGTTTGACAGGTCTTAAATTAGAAACGTAAACCCTCGCCAAGTATTCAATGCTAAAAATTATGACTGAGACTACTTCAAAAATATAAAAGTAACTGCTGAATTGGTCGTTAATCTCTTGAAATGATTGCAATACTATTGCAATTACAGTAAGTATAATAAGGCTGAAAATTGTTAAGTTCACAATTTTAGAAACTAGCGAATTATCACTTTTCGATTCTAGAATTTCATATAATCTTTCCTTCACTTAATCACAACCCTTCTTACCGCAATTTTAACACAATTAAGCGAACTTCCGCACAAAGCTCCTAAAATACCTGCCCTCGCCCGGTACGTAACTTGGGGTTGATACAACACCCTTTGCCGCTAATTCTTCGTTGGTGAAACCAAATAACTGATGCCAAAGCTCAATAGCCACTTCCTTAAATTCAATATCGTGCCTAACCGATGTAACCTCTGTCATATCACGTTCAAATTGAACAAAAAAGTCTCTGACTATAGCATGAACCTGTTCTAAAACCAAATCCGCAATAGCACTCATTACCCGCTCATCTGCTTTTTCAAAAACAGGTACAACGCACCTCAACACACCTTCACTGACTTCTAAATACTCAAACTTAAGCATCCAGTCAGCATATGCCTTTTCCTCGTGACTCAGTTCTTCATATTTAACCGTTTCAGCCAATACCTTATCAAGGAACTTGCCACAGGCTTCTGCCAATGCCTTATTATTTTCATCGTTTAGCTGAATATAGTCTAGATTAATAGCCTCAAAAGGCGAACCACTTGCTAAACTTTTATTTATGCACTTAAAGAACCGAAACAGGTCTTTTCTCTGTCCATTTGCGTCTCCAAAGCTATTAAACACATAGCTGCCGCTTCTAAAATTATTGCTACTGCACAGTAGGTTATTGCTGAACTGCTTCACCAAAGGACTATTTTCAAATCCGTAAATAATGTAGTCTCTGCCTCCCGGTTGAGCTTTTGAAGACTGGAAATACCCCTTCTTATCAAAATAGTCAAAGGCAAGCCCATCAAAAATACTGTCACAAAGGATATGATAAAGCCAACGCTCTCTTGTGAATCTGTTTCTGTGAGTCAAGGGTCTTAACGCCTTGTCAATGACTGTTTCTAACGCTGCTATCTGATTAACCATGGCCTGTTTAGCATCAGTCACAAAATGCTGTAAGGCTTCAATGTCAGATTCCAGAAACACGGTGAAATTTAACTTGTATGCATGGCTTTTTTCACTAATCGCATTGATACGCAGTAGGCTGTTAATGGCACTCTCAACAATGGTCGCATCTAAATCTAATACCTCTGCCAAGTTTTCTTGCGTCAACGTGTAAGGCATGCTCTGCGCTATTTGGTAAAGTATTTCAGGCACAAACGCTTTATGAGATACATAAGAGGGGCTTAATGCATCGTAAGCCCCTGTTTCTCCGTAAAAGTATAAGTCTAATTTTTTATGCATATTCTACCCCAATTAATTGGTATCTTCTTTCTCTCTAATAAGCGCGTAGGGACTCATATATTCGAGCCCCTTAATCTCTTTCAATATGTCTTCTGTTGCTGGGTGAATGTCCGCACAGGTCTCATGAGAACAGGTGACGACCCAGTGCTTGCCATCCTTAGCAAAAGCTAAGTCTTCGGGTACTGTATTGCCGTTAAAAGATTCAAAGAATGCTTCTGTATGACTGAGTAACATGTCAATTGACTCTGGCGTCACTTTGTAGTGGTATATATTCGATGCAGAACCATATCCGCCTGTATGCCATGAATTTCTTTTCTCATCGACTTGAATGCAGTATGGGCTGAGCTTGTTTTTAAAATCTTGAAGCGCACCGGCTTTGTTCTCTGAGCTACAGTTGATTACCAAGCTAAAGGTGTCACTGTATTTGGCGAAAGTCCTGATGCTATTTTGATAAAGTTCCCCGTCAAAATCTTGGCATATAATGATGTATCTATTCATGATGTCTTCTCCATTTCGTCTTCTATCCACGTAAGTCTTTTATTAACCTCATCAAATTGCCCCTCTTTGGCGATGCGGATGGTCGGATAGACCTTCTCCATTCTAAAAGGACGAATCATTTGATAAAGGGGTTTCATTAATGCTTTTTCTTCAGAACTAAGTGCATAATATGCTAAATACGCGTTCATAAATATTTCAAAATTTTTGTCCATTGCTAAAAGTTCATTCTCTGTACTCCAAAACGCTTCACTAAAGTAAGCTAGGAAAATACCTTCTTGCATCACGTGATTTATAAAAACATCGTTTCCAGCAATATTGAAGTCCAGCACCCCAAGGAATTCACACGTCTCATTGACAATTAAGTTATTAATAGACAAGTCGCCCTGAACAGCACCATTTGGCAGGTGCTTATAATTTTCTTTAATGACTGCCCGATTCGCATTGTATTTTGTCCAAATGCGGTCTAATCTTGACTGGTCTACTTCTTGGTACTGAGCAAGTTCATGGTACAGGTCATGAACGTTGCCATAATTCTCGTCAAATTCGTCTTCTTCACAAAAGGTGTCAAACAGTACCCAGGGGCTATTCCAAGGCATTTTCAGAGGTTTTTCTTTAGTAGCGCTGTGCATTTTGCCAAGACAAGCCCCTAAAGCCTCATAAAAAGCTTCATTCATCGACTGAAAAATGACCTTTTCGTCTGTTATTGCTGTATGAATATATTCTTCAACCCAAATGAGATAAGGTTTTCCGTCGCGTTCTAAAATAGTAGCATATTCACCGTTAGTAAACTTCATAAACAAAGGTACATGAAGGCCATTATCCTTGTACAGCATAGCTAATTTTGCCCACCCACTCACCTTTTCAGGGGTGTTATAGCTATTGCAGTAACATTTGATGACTAATTTTTCACCTGCTGAGGTTTCTACAGTGAAAATATACCGTTCTCCATCTTCTCGGTGACGTTCAGTAACTTGAACACTGGCAGTCGTAGCTGATCGCTCAAGTAAAGATAGTATTTCCGTCAAGGTCTCTAACCCAAAATTATGCGGCAATTTATTCATATACTTTAATATCCGTCGGTGGTGCTACTGGGTATGAAAAATGTAAGTTGCAGATTTTCTTCTTGAGTATCTGACGAACTCATAACTGCCTCTACGCGCTTGATGCATGAGCCATACACAGTGTCCTTAATTACAGGTTTGCTTAAAATACCGTCGCAAACAACCCACGCAACTTCTCCATGATTAGAAATAACCGCATTTTCAAGATCTAGCTTGAAGTTTCCCCAGTATTCCCAGTCAATTTGAATCAATTCTCTTACTTCTTCGACACCCTTACAATGCTCACCATCGCCAGTTCCTATAATAATCAAATCGTCTTCATTAACGAATAGTTCTTCCACGAATCTGTCTACTTGGTTTAGGTTTCTTTCATCATAGCCCTTTTGGAACTTTTCCATAGTTGCTATAATTTCTTGGTGTATTGGGTTTGTCACGGCTTCGCCCTCTCTGTCTTAACTGCGTCTTATTTTATCCAACAGTTTCATATACGCTCCCGTTCATATGCAATAATTCCTCTATTGTTTTAATGACCTCATCGATCCCCATACTGTCCGTATTAATTTCAATTTTTCCTTCAATTACATCTAAGCCGCTCAAGCACCTAGCCGCCTGTTGAAAAGGCCATGTTCCCGGTGTCTCCCCTCGTTGTACCAATCTCTTATTAATGGTCTCTGCCGAAGCCTTTAAGTATACATGGTAAAAGTCACTATCTATTGCCTTCATACCTTCAACAATGTAGTCGCAATAGCTTTTGTTGCAAAGGGTCATGGGTACTATAAAGTGACAGCCATATTGTTCCTTGAGCCTAGTCAGTGTCTGTACTACCAGTACCCGCCATAAATCTAAGTCCTGAAAATCTCCTGACTGTTCATGAGGCTTTTTAAACGATTTAGGAATTATTGCCCTTAGCATAAACCCAACTTCTTCGGGGTCAAAAATCATGGCATTTTCAATACGCTCAGCAAGTCTGGTTGCTGTCGTTGTTTTTCCTGCGCCAAAGGCGCCATTAATTAATATAATCATAAAAACATTCACTTATCCTCCGCTATTTCCTATCTCTCAAGTCGATTTCCAAATATACCTCACTCGGTTCTAAATGCTCTGGTCTAGGTTTGCTGACAAACCCTAATTTTTCATAAAGTGCCCATGCCTTTAAATTATCCTTATTCGGGTCAACGTAAGCTTTTGTGCACGCACCTGTTCTAAATACCGTATCTAGCGTATAGGAAAGCGCCGCGTTTGCAATGCCCTTACCTCTTGCTTTTTTTAACAGTTTAATATCCAGCGTGCTCAGGTCATGCTCTGTGTCTATGGCATAAAACGCTTCCCCACAATAACCTAACTTGTCCTCGTAAATACTATAATGCTTGCTTAAAGGATTTGCTTGTATTTTACTGAGCCAACTCTCCAGTTGAGATATGGTGACTTCTATGCCTTTTGGCGCTCCGACATTTTGCATGACCTCACCATCTCCCCAAAGTGCTTGGATATGTGGTAGGTCTTCCTTAGTGGTTTCTTTCATTTGTAAGCTGTTCATAGCACATCTCCTATCAACTATATTTTGGTTCAATAATATCATACACTCTATAAAATATTTTTTACAATATATTTTTTTATATGAAGGAATTTGCAAATATATAATGAAAAATGCCTCATTAAAGACCACTAATCTTTAATGAGGCATTTATAGTTCTTTTTATTAAGAAACATAAAAAACGGTCTTATTTATGCTTAAATACTACTACTTTCCTGCCAAATAAGCGTCCAAACCTCTTTTTCTGAGGTGACACGCCGGACACTCACCGCAACCATCGCCTATGACGCCATTATAGCAAGTCAGGGTCTTCGTGCGAATAAAATCTAAGCCACCAAGTCTGTCCGCCATAGCCCAAGTTTCTTCCTTTGTCAGCCACATGAGCGGCGTTTCAATGACAAATTCGTAGTCCATCGCTAGGTTCAGCGTAACGTTTAAAGATTTGATAAAGCTGTCACGACAGTCTGGGTAACCGGAAAAATCACTTTGAGACACGCCTGTAATGATTTTCTGAATGCCCTTCGTCTTTGCCATAACCGCCACAAATGAAAGGAACAATAAATTTCTGCCCTCAACAAAAGTATTCGGAAGCGCGCCGTCCGCAACTTCTGTGTCTACAACCATATCTGTTCTAGTCAGCGCATTTGGCGCCAATTGGTTCAAAAGGCTCATGTCCAGTACATGGTGCTCAACACCCAGTTCCTTCGCAATGCGTTTCGCACATTCAAGTTCTTCCACGTGGCGCTGACCGTAGTTGACGCTGACTGCAACCACTTCTTTATGGGTTTTAACCGCTTCTAAAAGGCAAGTCGTACTGTCCTGACCACCGCTGAATAATACCAAACATGCGTCTTTATTAAGTCCTAATTGTTTACCGTTTTCCATTTCCTATACCCCCTGCTTTGTTGGCTCCCAAATGTATTTGTGCAGCTGAAGTTGTACCTTGACGCGGTTGAACTTCTCTTCTAGAACCGCCTCTACCAGCCTTCTTGCTTCAATATTGCCGTAAACTGGGCTGAAAATAGGCGTAGCCCCATTAACTGTCCCTATCCCGATGTTAAGACTCCCCACATGGGCAATCGCTTGAAAGAGGTCCTTTTCCGAACCAATAACATATTTGATGACATCGATTGAACGCAGTTGACTGTAATGTTCTGTAACCATGCGGTCATACATGCCAGAGCTGTCCAGTTTGCAGTCCACTGTGAAACGCAGACGTGGCTCGCCTTTAAAATGTGCAATAAAAGGTCTCAAGTCTACCGCACCTGAAGTTTCAATTTCTATGCTCATGTCTGTTTCACGCAGTATCGCTTCCAAAAGTTCAGTAATGCCAAGCGCAGCCATCGGTTCGCCACCCGTTAGGGTTAGCCATTTTGCTGGCGATGCTTTGAGTAGGTCTATGATTTCGGATAGCGTCATTTGCTTACCAGCTTCTGCTGTTTGAGCCCATGCCGTGTCACAGTAGGAACAGCGAAGTGGACAACCGGCAAGTCTCAGAAATTGAGCCATGACACCCGCCTCTAGCCCCTCGCCGTTGACACTGAGGAACGATTCTGCCACTAAAAACATGTGTGCTGCCCTCCTAGTCTATAACACGCCACATTGGTAGGTGTCTCATAGACTCTTACTTCTACAAGGCCTGAAATAGCCACACTGAGTTGGTCAAAAAACCATTTAGACATGGCTTCTGCCGTTGGACGCACTGGAATTTCTACGTAGCTGAAACCTTCTGCCGTAAGTGCCGCCTTGAAAGCTTCGCTAACCGAACCTGTCTCAAAAATCAATTGGTGGTCTAGCTTTTTAGTCAAAGCTTTAAGTGCTTTTTTTACATCGCCAAAGTCTGAAACCATGGCACGCTGTTCACCGTCTTCAATTAGAGATTCACTGGCCTGTATGGCTTGAACCACCCAGCGGTGACCGTGTAGATTGGCGCAAGGGCCGTTATACCCCTTTAAAAAATGCGCGCTGTCAAAATGGCTTTCTGCCTGTATACTAAACATGCGTTTCCCTCCCTTTAAGTGCCTTCAAACCGAAGGCGCAGCAGCCGATAGCGCCGTTGTATGCCGGGTCTGCTAAGGGCTGTACAGTTTCATATTTTGTTTCAAGTTGTATTTTAAGTGCCTGACTCACGGCTACGCCGCCAGAAAGCAGTAATTTATGATGCTCAAAGCTAGAAAGCATAGGTTCTAACCGTTTGAACAGCGACCAGTTGACGCCCGCCGCCAAGGCCTCTGGGGTGCAGCCC
>JBGSUZ010000124.1:0-5176 GCA_041753235.1 Acidaminobacteraceae bacterium | reverse complement strand
TGATTCTTATAGACGAGTTAGCCAGAGGGACAAATCCGAGAGAGGGCTATGCCATCTCTAAGGCCATCATCCACAATCTCAAACGACAGGCTTCAATGACGGTGATTACCACCCACTTTGACGGCTTGGCAGATGAAAAAGATGTGCGCCATTTGCAGGTTACTGGCCTTTCCGGCGCCAACTTTGAGCAGATCATGCTTGAAATGGAGAATGACCCAGCAAGAGGACTTGCCCTGCTCCACGAGTCTATGGACTATCGACTCAAGGAGATTCACGACCGTGAGGAAGTGCCAAAAGACGCCATCCACATCGCCCAATTAATGGGCTTAGATGAGGGCATTCTAGAGGAAGCCAAGCGGGTACTTGTTGAAAAATAGCGCGGAGCGCTTATGGCAGAAGTGCCAGTAGTTACAACGTCCAATAAATGGTTAAAAGGAGGCAATACAGGGGATGCAAAGCAAATTAAACTTAGACTTCTCACTCGTAGCTGAGGCGAGAAATTCTGCAAAGCATATTGCAGACGATATTCAACAATTCATTGAACAACACACAACGGTAACCGTTGAAAGATCCGTTTTAAGACTTCTTGGCGTAGATGGGGTCGATGAACTCGACAGACCACTTCCTAACGTTGTTATGGATCAAATCAAAGCAGGCGGTGGCCTTAATGCAGGTGCTTCTTACTGGATGGGTAATGCAATGGTCGCAACAGGCAAATCGCCACAAGAAATTGCTGAAGCGGTTTCTAAAGGCGAATTAGACCTTATGACAGTAGCACCACAAAACTTAGAGGCAATCAAATCAGCTATCAATGAAGTGGCTGTTAAAATGGTAGCACGCATTGCACAAAACAGAAAAGATAGAGAAGATTTTATTGAAACTATCGGTGAAGGTCCTAAGCCTTACCTTTACGTAATCGTTGCAACAGGCAACATTTATGAAGACGTTCTTCAAGCACAAGCAGCAGCTAGACAAGGCGCAGATATTATTGCAGTTATCCGTACGACGGCTCAGTCATTACTTGACTACGTGCCTTACGGTGCTACAACTGAAGGTTTCGGCGGTACTTACGCAACTCAAGAGAACTTCAGAATCATGAGAACTGCGCTTGATGAAGTGGGTAGAGAAGTTGGCAAATACATTAGACTTTGTAACTACTGTTCAGGTCTTTGTATGCCAGAAATCGCTGCAATGGGCGCACTTGAAAGACTTGACGTTATGTTAAACGATGCGCTTTACGGCATCCTTTTCAGAGACATCAACATGCAAAGAACACTCGTTGACCAATTCTTCTCAAGAGTTATCAACGGCTATGCAGGCATCATCATCAACACAGGTGAGGACAACTACCTTACAACTGCAGATGCGATTGAAGAAGCACATACAGTACTTGCTTCTCAATTTATCAATGAGCAATTTGCCCTTAAAGCAGGTATTCCTGAAGAGCAAATGGGTCTTGGTCACGCATTTGAAATTAATCCGAATCAAACAGATGGCTTCCTCTTAGAGCTTTCACAAGCGCAAATGGCAAGAGAAATCTTCCCGAATGCACCGCTCAAGTACATGCCACCTACTAAATATATGACAGGCAATATCTACAAAGGCCACATCCAAGATACACTCTTTAACATCGTTGCTATTGCGACAAACCAAAGCTTACAGCTTCTTGGTATGTTAACTGAAGCGATCCACACGCCACTTCTTCAAGACAGAGCGCTTTCAATTGAAAACGCGAAGTACATCTTCAACAACATGAGAAGCCTTAGTGATGAGATTGAATTCAAACAAGACGGTATGATTCAAAAGAGAGCACAACACGTTCTTGGCGAAGCAACACAAATGTTAAAGCAAATCGAATCTGAGGGTCTTATCCCTACAATCGAGCAAGGTAAGTTTGCTGGCGTTAAACGTTCTATGACTGGCGGTAAAGGTCTTGATGGCGTTACACTCAAGGGCGAGCAATACTTCAATCCATTTATTGAATTAATGCTTGGAGGTGCTAAATAATGAGTACAGCAAATAATATCGACTTAACAAAAATCAAACCTTACGGCGATACAATGAACGACGGTATGATGCAGTTCTGTTTCACACTGCCTGTGCCAATCAGTGAAGAATCAAAAGAAGCCGCTAAGCAACTCCTTATCAAAATGGGTATGGAAGAGCCTGCAGTTGTTCACGCAGAAGACCTTGGCGTTGGCTATACAATGTTCGTTATGTACGGCAAATGCACACATACAATCGACATGTCAAAAATCGAAGTGCCTAAAGTGGACATCGACGTTATGGACAAGTATGGCGTAGAAGCTTTCATTGAAGAAAACATCAAGCGTCCAGTGGTTATCGTTGGCGCATGTACCGGTACAGATGCGCATACAGTAGGTATCGATGCAATCATGAACATGAAGGGCTTCGACGGTCACTACGGTCTTGAGCGTTACAAAGGCGTAGAAGCACACAACTTAGGCTCACAAGTGCCTAATGAAGAGCTTCTTGCAAAGGCAATTGAACTTGGTGCAGACGCAATTCTTGTATCACAAGTTGTTACGCAAAAAGACGTTCACATTCCAAATCTTTCACAAATGGTTGAACTTGTTGAAGCGGAAGGTCTTAGAGATAAGATTGTCCTCATCGCAGGTGGCCCGCGTGTTAGCCACGAACTTGCTAAAGAACTTGGCTACGATGCTGGTTTCTCAACAGGTTCTTTCGCAGAGCATGTAGCAACATTTGTTGTCACTCAGCTTGTTGAAAGAAATTTAGTATAGAAATATCGGCTTAGCCGTTTTGTTTCACCTAAAACCTCTTAAAAAAGGGTTGCCCTATAGCGATGTAAATCGCAGTAGTGGCAACCCTTTTTTATTTTCTTTTTAAAAATCATTGGCTTTTGGGAGGGCAATGGTAAATTCTGTCCACTGTCCAAGGCAACTTTTTGCTTCAATATGGCCTTGATGTTTATTGACAATAATGTCGTAAGCCATGCTCAGACCAAGGCCAGTACCTTCGCCGACCTGCTTGGTTGTGTAAAATGGGTTGTAGATGGCTATGAACTGGTCATCGGCGATGCCTATGCCATTGTCCCAAATTTTAGCAACAACGTGTTCGTCATCAGTTGTAACCGTCAGCTTAATCACCTTCTCGGATTTAGAATCATGTTTTACTGCGTAGAGTGCGTTTTGGATGATGTTAAGCAGTGCTAAATGAACCTCGCTATTATTGACCAGAACTTGATCTACAGGTTCATAGAGACGCACAATGTGAATGTGATTGCCAATTTCATTGGTTAACAGCACTAAAATATCATCTATTGTTTTTGATAAATCCAGTTCTACATAGCCGTTGGCGCTGTCAATGGTAGAAAATGAACGCAGGCTGTTGACGATGGCTTCTATTCGGGCAATCCCTTCTCGTATTTCTAAGTATACTTGTGGTGCGTCTTCTTGAATATAGTTCAGACTGAGCCCGCTTTTTTCCAGACCGTCTGGTAATGTGCCGTATTGAGTTTGATAGTAATGGATATACCGCAGTAAGGTAAGGATGTATTGGTTCATTGAGGATAAATTGCTTTTGACAAAGCCAATGGGGTTATTTATTTCGTGGGCAATCCCTGCAGCAAGGTGACCAACGCCGACCATTTGTTCCTGTTGAATCATTTGACGCTCTGCATCGGCTAGTTGCTGATAAAGCTGTGTTAACTGTTCGTTTTGTTTTTGCATAAGTTTGATGGTTTCTTTATAGCTTTTTCTAAGGTTTTGTTCGTTTACCGCACTGCTTATACGGGCTATAAATTCATCTTCTTCTATGGGTTTGGTTATATAGTCTGTAGCTCCGAGGGAGAAGCATTCGCGCAGGGCTTTTTTATCGGTTATGGAAGAGAACATAAGTACTTTCGTATGCTCTAGCAAGTGACGTTCGTTTAACTGCTTGAGCACATCCATGCCCGTCATAGCAGGCATGATAATGTCGAGCAGTAAAATATCAAAAGTTTCATGCTGTAATAATTCTAGTGCTTCGGCGCCGCTGTGACAAAGTTGAATTTCTGCAAGCAACTCCGTGTGTTTCAATAATGTGTCGCGGGCGGTATAGAGCATTAAGGTGGTATCATCAATAATTAAAATTTTATTCATAGTCGAGCCTCGCAGTTACAAATAGAATTGGCGACAAGATGTTTCCCATCTTTCTGAATAAAAAATTTACCGGGTAGCAATTTATGTGCTTCGGTTAATGCAAAAATTACAATGGATAGCTCCCATGTGCCAGTCGCGAGAATGGTATTTGGAAATTCATATTGAAGCAATATGGACTTGGTTTGTGTGTCGTATATTTGAGAAATTTTGAGGCTTTCTAAAGGCTTGTGGCGAATGAGCAGGTTAACGATTGCATGCTGCATAATCATGTAGAGTTTAAAGCGCCCATTGAGTTTTAAGTGATGGTTGTCGTGCAGGATTTGAAAGTGTCTGTCACCGGTTTCATCGTCAATGGCGGGAATGCTTTTTGCCATTAAGCTCAGATTAGTTCGAAGCTGATCTGGGTTAAAGGTGGTAGGGTCCTTTGGGTAAGCACTGCTAATTTCATTTAAAAAAGCTTGTATGTCGGTGAGGACACTGGAAAACTCGGGTGCTTTTAATTCGTCGTGGTGTCCTTCACTAAGTTGAGATAGGGTGTAAGTCCATACCTCCTGTTTGAAACTATCTAAAGCTGCCCAGTCCAATTTGAGCTGTCTCATTTTTGTCTCAGATTCTTTAATGGTTTTCTGGAAGGCCATATTCTGTTTTTCGAGTGCGGCCTTGAAATCCTGATATTCGTGGGTCATATTGTAAAAGGCTATCGCGGAGCGAATCATCGGGATGAACTCTTCTTCTAAATTCCAAGGTTTTGGAATGAAGCGGAAGACGTTAACTTGATTGATGGTTGCCAGAACCTGTGGTAACTGTGCGTAGCCGGATAAGACAATGCGCACAGTACTTGGGTATTTTTCTGCAACAGTTTTAAGGAGTGTCAAGCCGTTCATAATAGGCATGCGCATGTCGGTGACAATGACATGGATATCGTTTTCAGCCATGATTTCTAGGGCTTCACGACCGCTGACGGCAAAGAATTTTTGATAGGTTTCCCCGGCGAGTCCTCGTTGAAGTGCGCTGATAATATTGGGTTCGTCGTCTACAAATAAGACTGTATT
>JBGSUZ010000123.1:0-11485 GCA_041753235.1 Acidaminobacteraceae bacterium | reverse complement strand
ATCCTGTGGTGTGCGCTTTACATCGTTTTCTAAGAAGCGTTTCAAAGTGGTTCTGAGGACTTCTGAACCTTGTGCCATTAACTGGTCATGGAGTACACCTGCAGTGGTTTCATCCGTAATAGGCAATGAAATCTTATCAATCATATCGCCTTCGTCAAGTCCCTCTGACATATACATAGTTGTTACGCCAGTTTCCTTTTCACCCGTTACAATTGACCAGTTGATTGGCGACGCACCTCTGAGTTTAGGCAGAAGGGATGCATGCACGTTGACACAGCCAAGCGTTGGAATGTCTAATAGACGTTTGGAAAGAATTTGACCATACGCTACGACAATCATTAAGTCGGGTTTGAGCGCTTCAATAAATGCCGTCGCGTCTTCTTGCTTAATGCGCTCAGGCTGAAACACTTCAAGTCCAAGGCTTTCAGCTTTTTCTTTTACCGGTGGTGGTGCGAGTTTTTTACCTCTGCCTTTTGGTCGATCTGGCTGTGTAACAACCATAACCACCTCACCTATTTCATGGCATACCTCTAAACAAGGCACGGCAAAGTCAGGTGTTCCCATAAATACAATACGCATAAAGTTTATTCCTCTACAATCTTGTCAATGTACAATACACCGTCTAAGTGATCAATTTCGTGACAAATTGCTACCGCCAATAACTCCTGCCCAACGACTTCAACCCAGTCCCCGTTTAAGTTTTGACCCTTGGCAACAACTTTAGTAGGTCGCTTAACTAACGCACTCTTACCTGGGACACTTAAACAGCCCTCAAGCTCACACTGCTCACCTTCTACCGAAACGATTTCAGGATTAATAAGGACTTTAACGCCTGTTTCGTCATAAATATCTATGACCACCACACGCTTTAAAATACCAATTTGTGGTGCTGCTAAACCTACACCATCTGCATCATACATCGTGTCAATCATATCTTCAACCAGTGTCTTTAGTTTGTCATCAAAGACATCTACTACTTTAGATTTTTTTCTGAGTACAGGATCTTCTTCTGTTCTGATGGTTCTTATCGCCATGGGTCGGCAACCTCCTCTAATAATAATAATAATTTAACTTATAGGATACTCTGGGCTGATGGGTCAACAATTACCCGCAGGTAATCCGAAAACTGCTTTTGATTCAAAGACTCAAAGCATGCATTTCGAAGGGCCTCTGCCACAGCATTTTTTAACTCTTCTTTATATTTTATAACAATTTGCCACCGATATCTATTCTTAATTTTCGCATATACCGCAGGGTTTGGGTCAAATAGCTCGTAATTTTGCACGTCTTGGTCCTGCAAAAGGCTCTTTAATTTTTTACAAATAACATCGGCTGCCCTTTGAGCCTCTACCCCATCTGGTGAACTCACCAGTACACTGGCAATTTCAAAAAACGGTGGGTAATGAAAGGCTTCTCTGACTCTTATTTCGTCTTTGAAAAAGCTTTCAAAGTCATGTTTTAGCGTCGCTTGAATTGCATAATTGTCTGGTTCGTAGGTCTGTATGACTACATGTCCGCGTTCATCGCCTCGTCCAGCTCTCCCTGCCACTTGCGTCAACAGTTGGAACGTTCGCTCAGCCGCATGGAAATCTGGCAGGTTTAGCGTCAAGTCCGCCGCAATAACCCCTACAAGCCCAACATTTTTAAAGTCCAGACCTTTAGAAATCATCTGAGTCCCTATTAAAATATCGGTTTCACCCCGTTCAAAACGGTCTAGAATCTGTTCTAAGCCACCTTTTTTAGAAACGGTCTCACTATCGAGTCTATCCACCGTCGCCTGTGGGAAGAGCTTTGCAGTCTCCTCAAGTACCTTCTCAGTCCCCGTGCCAAAATGTTTAAAATAAGGACTCCCACATGAAGGACAAGTTTTAGGAATACTGACCCTGTAGTTACAATAGTTGCACCGCAGGTGCGAAGCACCTTTATGGTAAGTCAAACCAATTTCACAATCTGGACACTTCATACTAAACCCACAAGCCCGACAAGCCACATGCGTGCTAAAACCCTTACGATTCATAAGCAGCATCACTTGACGACCTTGGCTGAGGCTAATCCCAATCTGTTCGTGAAGCCTTCTGCTGAAAATACTTCTATTGCCTATAATCAGCTCTTCCCTCATATCCACAAGGTCAACCGTTGGAAGACCCGTATCATTAAATCGCTTATGCAGTCTAAGCTTCGTCATGCTACCAACTGCAGCCTCATGAAACTGACTGACGGTAGGCGTAGCAGAGCCGAGTACTACTGGCGCGCCAAACTGAGCACCCATCTGGAGTGCCAATTCTACACCATGGTATTTCGGCGTCGTTTCCGATTTATAAGAAGCCTCGTGACATTCATCCACAATAATAATCCCTGGTTTGAATAGTGGTGAAAACGCCGCCGACCTCGCGCCTATGACTATTGGGAGCTGTCCTTTTTTGACTGCCTGCCACTGGTCATAACGCTGACGCAAACTTAATCGGCTGTGAAATACCCCAACCTTATCCCCAAAACGCTTACGGAAGCGGTCAACCATTTGAGGGGTAAGGGATATTTCAGGCACCATCATCAAGGCCTGTTTGCCCATTTGTAGCGCTAAGTCCACCCATTCCATGTAAACTTCCGTCTTACCACTCCCCGTTACACCATGGAGTAGAAAACGTTCATGCTTCTGGTCTACAATATAAGGAACCACTGCTTCAAAAGCCTGTTGCTGTTCCTCAGAAAGCCCCGTATATATGCGCTCATCTTGAAATACGTGGTGCTCCGGCAGTGTAATGACCACTTCTGCTTCTCTGGTAAACCAGTTTTTCTCAACAAATTTCAATATACCACTAGTCGTTGCACCAGTCATTTGGCGCAACATCGATTCTTCGGTACGCCCATAAACCATTACATGTCTAAGCAACCGTCTTTGCGCCACATAACGCTCAGGAATGTCTTCATATATTTTTTCAGCCCTATCCAGAGGCAGCTTTAAGTCGATGAAATGCTTCTCAGCATCTTCAATGTCTGTAAATAGGTGCTCTTCTTTTACAAGGACACCATTTTTTAGCCACTGCTGTATTTGCTTTTCCTCTTTAGTGCCTTCAAACTGACTGAGTAAGGGCTTATTTTTAGATTCAAGCTTAACAAAACATTGCAACGCATCCACACCAAGGGTTTCGATACTTGGCTTTTCAGTCCAGCTCAGCGCATAATCCCTTTTTAGCCGCGTCCCAGCGGGCATGAATAAACTAAAGGCCTCACTGTAAGTACAGACGTATTGGTTTCGCATCCAAAAAGCTAACGAAACCGTGGCAGGGTCTAACCAAGGTGCATCATCGCATAGCGCAGTGATAGGTTTTACCTTGTTGAGCGGTACAGACTGCGCTAAAGTTTCTTCGTCTACGAAGGCGACAACAATCGCTTCGTGGGTTTGGTTACCCATACCGAAGGGCACTTGAACTTTCATACCGATTTTAACCTGTCCTACTAACAACTTGGGAATGGCGTAGGAAAATAAGCGGTCGATGCGCTTTGTCTGGCGTAAAAGGACCACCTCTGCATAGTATGACTGTTCTGTCAAAGCTCTCACCTTCCCTTTCTTTCAAAATACTTACCTAGGCCAAAGAATATAGCAAGGAGTAGGTTGCCCTACTCCTTCGTTTGCTTTTGTCTATAATAAGCCATCGCTTTTTCGAGCACAATTTGAGCCACTTCAGACTTAGTCTGTTGGTCGTAAGCCACCGCTTCACCCTCTCGGTCGATGATGGTCACAATATTCGTGTCCGTTCCAAAGCCTGCACCTGCTTGAGATACGTCGTTAGCCACTATGAAGTCTAGGTGTTTTTGCTCAATTTTTCGTTTAGCATATTCTAGAACATTCGTTGTTTCAGCTGCAAATCCGACTAAAACTTGGTGTGTTTTTTTCTCACCCAAAGTTTTCAAAATGTCTGGATTCCTTGTAAACTTCATTTCAAGTTCACCATCTGACTTTTTGATCTTCTCCTTAGCGGCTTCTAAAGGTCTATAGTCAGCTACTGCTGCCGTCTTCACAATAATATCCTGTTCTGCCATACGCGATATAATCGCTTCGTACATGTCCAGTGCAGATTCCACGGACACAAAAATTACGCCTTTTGGCGGTTCAAGTTTTGTTGGCCCTGAAACTAAGGTTACTTCCGCACCCAGTGCTAATGCTTTTTCAGCAATCGCATATCCCATTTTGCCTGTTGAGCGGTTTGTAATAAACCGAATAGGATCAATCTTTTCAACCGTCGGCCCAGCACTGACAAGCAGTTTTACACCCTTCATCGGTTGTTCCTTTGGTTCAAAATATTTGACAATGTAGTCGACTATATCCGCAGGTTCTGCCATTTTACCAGCTCCCACGTCTCCGCAAGCTAGTCTGCCCGCTCCCGGTTCTATAAATTCATAACCGAGTGTCTGCAACAACTTAATGTTGTTTTGCGTAATAGGATTACACCACATGCCAGTATTCATAGCAGGGGCAAATACGACTTGAGCAGGTGTCGCCATGATTGTCGTTGTTAGAAAATCGTCCGCAATCCCGTGACATACCTTGCCAATTATATTGGCTGTTGCGGGAGCAACCACAAACAAGTCTGCCTTTTTTGCCAGCGCAATATGCTCAACGTCCCAAGTTTTAGGTGCTTCAAACATGTCATGAACCACATAATTTTGAGACATAGATTGAAACGTAAGTGGTGTTACAAACGCTTTAGCATGTTCCGTCATGACCACATACACGTTAGCGTTTAATTTTCTTAGCCTGCTTACCAAGTCTACAGACTTGTAAACGGCAATGCCTCCAGTAACGCCCAAAACAATATTTTTTCCGCTTAACACGATGTCTTCACCGTCCTTTTATGGAAAAGGCGCTTCCCTCTCGACAATATCTGCGAAAGGAAAAGCGCTCTTTAATCAATTTGACTTAATCTTCGTGACTACTTTTTACAACTTCGATTTTACCTTCGTAAATTTCTTGAGTTGCAATAGAAACTGGTTTGCTTAAACTTTTTGCATATACATAAACATCATCGCCATCGATAATTTGTCTTGCACGCTTTGAAACGGCAATCACCAATGAGTAACGGCTGCCAGCCTTTTCAATTAATTCGTTAATAGGTGGTTTCAACATTATCTTTTTTCCTCCTTAAGTTCCTGAATGAGCTGAGTAACATATTGCGGTAAAATTCTGTAGCGCTCAGCTTCTAATATATTTTGAAGCTTTTTGGTCGCATGTTGAACCGTATCGTTAATAATATAATAATCATAGTTGCTCATCAAGTCAATCTCGTCGTAAGCACTTGAAAATCTTTTATTGATGGCTTCTAGGGTTTCAGTGCCCCGGCCCACGATTCGATTGCGGAGCTCTTCCATAGAAGGTGGCACAATGAACACGAACACCCCTTCCGGGTATTTTTCCTTAACTTGTAGCGCTCCTTGAATATCGATTTCAAGCAAGATATCGCGCCCAATATCAAGTTGTTCCATGACAAATTTCTTTGGCGTACCATAAAAATTGTCGTATACCTGTGCGTATTCCAAGAGCTCGTCATTCTCAATCATGTGCAGAAATTCTTCTTTACTGATGAAAAAATAATTCTTACCATGAACTTCACCTTCCCTTGCCGCTCGGGTTGTTACCGAAACAGACAAGTGAATGTCGTCACTGCTCTTGAAAAGTTCTTTGCATATCGTTCCTTTGCCGACACCTGACGGACCGGATACGACTATGAGCAGACCTCTTCTCATCATCTCAAAACTCCTTCTTGTTCAAATTCCAGGAAAGCATTTTAATGAAAACGCTAACTCATCAATTCTATACGTGTTTGCAAAGATTTTCAATAGCTTTTCAATATTAATTGAAGGAACTACTCTATATTTTGAACTTGCTCTCTTATTTTCTCTATTTCGCTCTTCACTTCAATGACAGAATTGGCAATATTAAGGTCAGGTGACTTAGAACCAATCGTATTAATCTCTCTATTCATTTCCTGAATCAAGAAGTCGAGTTTTCTGCCTATTGCGCCCCCACCTTTGAAAATCTCTTCAATTTGCGTGAAATGGCTTCTGAGTCTGACCACTTCTTCGGCAATATTCGTTTTATCGGCAAAAATTGCCACTTCATGAATGATTTTAGCTTCATCTACTTCTGCATAATCGTTTAACAATTCCTTGATTCGCTCTTTTAGACGGTATTCGTAAGACTCCACCAATTGAGGCGATTGGGCTTCAATCTTCTCAAGCGTGCCTTGAATATTTCTGACTCTGCCAAGAATATCATCCGCAAGGGAATCCCCTTCTTTTTTACGCATTTCCATTAAAGCAGATAAAGCTTTGTCTAACGCCTCAGAAAGCAAAGCCCAAATCGTATCTTCATCCGCTTCTTTATATTCTACGGACAAAGCATCTGGGTATTTAGAAATGAGCCCTAAACTCAATTCTTCTTTTAAATTGTAGCGGTCTTTAATTGCTGTAAGCGTATTCACGTATTGATCTAATACTGCAAAATTAGGCTTGATTGCATAATCTTCACCCACTTGCTCTTCAAAATTGATGAATATTTCTAAGCGACCTCTTGAAATACTATTTTTTACTTTATTCTTGATGCGATCCTCAAACATATTCAGTTTCTTTGGCATTTTAACCAATACTTCACTGTATCTGTGATTGACCGACTTCATTTCAATAACCACTTTATGTACTGCGGTATCTACTTCGCCTCGGCCATAGCCTGTCATGCTAAAAATCATATACTGCCTCCATCTAATAATGTATTTTAAAGCTAATTAGCTCAATTGATGACTTGAAGACTTGAAGACTCCTATTCTACGAAAAACTCACCGCTAGCAACGGGTTTTGCTGGGCCAGACATGACAATATATTCATCACTGACATCAATTACAAGCACTCCACCCGCTACCTCTACTTGTACAGGAAGGCTCACCAAACCTCTTCTAAAATAAGAGTAAGCCGATGCACAAACACCCGTTCCACACGCCATGGTTAAACCAGCACCACGCTCCCAAGTATCTACGCGTAGTTCAGAACCTTGAACCTGTTTTACAAAATTCACGTTTGTACCTTCAGGAAAACATTGCATTTGCTCTATCTGCGTCCCGTAATATTTAAAATCAGACAGATCAAACTTTCTATTTTCTAAATCTACAACCGCATGGGGCACACCCACCCGCATAACGTCCACACGAAATTGTTCCATGTCTACGCTCAGCAGATTCGTTTCTGATTCAGTAAGGGTCAGCGTTGTCGGAATCACTTGTGGTTCGAAAACAGCCTTACCCATATTCACAGTCACCTGATACCCATTTTCTTGGGTAACCTGTACTTTTTTAATACCATCGCCAGTTTCCACTGTAAACTGAGTGTGATTAATTAGACCCTCATGTACACAATAAGCGCTAAAACAGCGCAGGCCGTTACCGCACATTGCAGCATAAGAACCATCTGAGTTGTAATAAGCCATTTTAAAATCTGCTAGGGTAGATGCCATGACTACCATTAATCCATCTGCACCAATGCCAAAATGTCTGTGACAAATTTGTTTTGCCAGTTCGGGTAACTGGTTTAATGTAGGCGCATCCAATTCAGACGCCTTCATAAGAATAAAATCATTGCCAGCACCGTGCCACTTCATAAATTTCATAGGCTCACCTCCCACTTTGCATAAGCTTCCAATCCCCTCTATCATAACATAGATTACGACAATTTTCTTCCAAAAGATATGGTTTAGTGCTATACTGACTTGAATCGAGACAATTCGATACAAGTAACTTTAGACATACTAGGAGGTGACCTCCATGGCTTTTGACGGCCTTTTTTTTAGAGGTTTGACGAACGAGCTCCGCACAACACTATTAGGCGGAAAAATCGATAAAATTCATCAACCTGAAAAAGATGAACTTATAGTTCACGTACGCGCAGACGCGCAAAATTACAAGTTAAAAATATCTGCCGATGCGTCCATTCCCTATATTACGCTCTCAGATGAAAAGAAAGAAAACCCTATGCAAGCGCCTATGTTTTGCATGTTGCTTAGAAAACACCTATCTGGTGGACGCATCACAGCGCTCAATCAGATTGGACTGGAAAGAATCATCGAAATCGAGATTGAATCCCGAGATGAACTGGGCGAACTAAGCACTAAAGTGCTCTGTATAGAAATTATGGGCAAGCATTCCAATGTAATTTTATATCAAAAAGAAAACTTAAAAATATTGGAATCTATCAAGCGAATTTCTGCTTCTATGAGCCGCACCCGTCAAATTTACCCGGGTATTCCCTATACACCGCCGCCATTTGACAAGAAAAATTTATTAGAGGAAGCACCGACTTTAGAACAGCTAAAAAGCACAGAACTTTTAGTTGCAAAATGGCTGGTTAAAGAATGGCAAGGCTTTAGTCCTTCCAGTGCCAGATGGCTTTTATACGGCTTCGATTTTCCAGTGGATTTGCCTCTCTCAGAATGGCCCTCAGTAGCACATACGGCCTTACTTAAACACTTGGAGAATTTCAAACAACTGCTCTCTGAGAATCGATTTGAGTTTTCCATGCTCTATGAAGACGAGCACCATAAGCTGCCATTTGAAATGCTTTGTTTTATGCCCGCTAATTTGCATCTTGACCCAAGAATCAAACCTTATCCCTCTGCCCTTACGCTCGTCAATACCTTCTTTGGGAGCAAGGACAAGAGTAATCGGTTAGACCAAAAGGGTGCACATATGAAAAAAGCCCTCACTCAAAAAATTGAGAAGGCTTATAGCAAACTTGGCAAACTGCAAGAAGACTTCGCCACAGCTGAACACTGTGACACGCATAAGATTCAAGGTGAGCTTATTTTAGCTAACCTCTACCGAATTGAAAAAGGCATGTCACGAGTCGATGTAGAAAATTACTATTTAGACCCTGTAGAGACTCAAACCATTGAGCTCGACCTACGCCTTACCCCTTCTGAAAATGCACAGCGTCATTTTAAGAAGTACAATAAAGCTAAAACCGGTCAGATTGAAATTTTTAAACAGATTGAAGAAACAGAAACTGAGCTTGCTTATTTGGAACAAGTTCTCACCGCTATCGAAAATAGCAGTGACACAGATACTTTAGACGAAATTCGTGCTGAACTTGCAGACCAAGGTTACTTAAAGCGCAAGGTCGCTGCTTATAAAGCTAAGAAAATGCAGTTAAAATATTTGCGCTTTATCAGCTCTGAAGGCTTTGAAATTCTTGTTGGTAAAAATAATTATCAAAATGACTACCTGACACTCAAGCTCGCCTCTAACAAAGACCTGTGGTTACACACTAAAATTATTCCGGGTTCTCATGTCATTGTTCGAACCAACGGTGAAGAAGTGCCTGAACAAACCCTTTATGAAGCAGCGCTTTTAGCCGCCTATCATTCTAAAGGACGCCATTCTGGGCAAGTGCCAATAGACTACACTTTAGTAAAAAACGTTTCTAAACCAAGTGGTGCTAAACCCGGTATGGTAATTTATCAGACAAATAAAACGTTGTATGTTACACCTGAACAATCTGAAATAGACAAAATCTCTAAAGGTTAAGACTTTTATAACATATAAAAGCGAGTTTCCAACATGCTGATGCATCTGGGGAACTCGCTTTTTTTATGCTTATGCTTTTTGCTCAATCATCAATAAAGACTTTCATACAAATTGCTCCTGTTACGCAAAACACTGAAAGCAGGGGCCACAGGGCTTTGAGTCCAAAAACATCTGTGAAAAGTCCTACACCCGAAGTCGCAATGACGGCGGATACTGAAAAAAATACCGTACTGACTGCGTTAATCCTCGCCCTGAAATTCTGAGGTGAACGATTCGCCAAATAAACACCAAAACTGGTAGCAGCAAGAATTTCTACAATCGACCAAATAAATGTAGACAGTATATACTGCCAAAATTGATCAATTACAAAAATCATACCGAAGCCAATTGCATAAAGAATACCACAAATACTCATAATGGCTATGGGTTTTAATTGCCTTGTTAAGTGATTGAGCGGCAAGGTAAATAGCAGTACCGTAAGTGCATTCACACTCATAATATACCCAAAGTATTTAGGGCCATTCGAGTGAAAAGTCTCATTTAACTGTACTGGCAGTCCAAAGGTATGCTGGGTATAGGTTATGGCGTAAAACATATTAAACATCAAAAATAATATAATTTCAGGCCGTTTTTTTAGCACGGTGAAAATAGTACCTTCTTCTGGCTTTTCTTTTTCACTATGATGATGCCCTGCCATCGGCTCAGTTTCATGAATTTGCATTAGAACGAGGCATACAGCAAAAATTGAACTAATGCCATCTCCTATGAAAATCCACGCAAGGTAGTGGTTAAATAGAAAACCAGCAACCATTGGGCCAAAAGCTACGCCCAAATTGATGCCCAAATATGACAGAGAGAAGCCCGCTTGTCGTTGTTCTGGTGGCAACAAATCTGTTATCAAGGCGTTTAAGATGGGTCTAACGCCTCCACTAAAAAAAGACGCCATGACAATAATAGGTACTAAAACCGGTAATTCCAACATAAAGCCGCAACTCAGCAGTAATAAAGCAGCCATTCCTTGAAACATCATATAGGCTTTTTTTCTGCCAAATCGATCAGATAGCCTACCACCAGTATATGCACCCGGAATCACCGCTAATGCACAGCAGGTAGCGACAAATCCCGCTTGAGCCATACTGAAACCAAGCTTCTTTACTAAAAACAGAGATAAAAAGGGAACGACAAAATCGCCAAATTGATTGATAACTTGAACACAAAATAGGACATAAATACTTTTTGGTAAACCGCGGTATGAACTTAATAAGTTCATGATATGCCTACTTGTCGTAAATGCAGACCTCGTCCAGACCGTCAACTTCAGAAATTCTCACCTTAATGATTTCCTTAGTCGATGTCGGTACGTTTTTGCCCACATAATCCGCCCTAATTGGCAACTCACGATGACCGCGGTCTACTAATACGGCTAATTGAATCGTTTTTGGACGTCCAAAGTCCATGACTGCGTCTAGTGCAGCACGAACTGTTCTGCCCGTATAAATAACATCGTCTACGAGCACCACGTGTTTTTCAGAAAGGTCAAAGTCAATTTGGCTGCCATTAATAATAGGGTTTTCTCCCACTTTGCTGAGGTCATCGCGGTAAAGTGTTATGTCAACTTGACCTACTTTAACCGCCTTACCTTCAATTTCAAATATCTTTTCCGCTATTCTATTGGCAATGGGTACACCTCTTGAGAGAATGCCAACCAGTACAACCTGTTCTACCCCTTTATTCTTTTCAATAATTTCGTGAGCAAGCCTAGTGATGGAGCGTCCTATCGCTTTGTCATCCAATATTTTCGCTTTAAAATCCATTACAAGTCAGCCTCCAATTGTTTTAGTATTTTTTGGAAATAACCCGGGAGTTCACAAGTAAACCGTAGGAATTCTCCGCTCACCGGATGGGTAAAACCAAGGCTC
>JBGSUZ010000122.1:0-6889 GCA_041753235.1 Acidaminobacteraceae bacterium | reverse complement strand
GTGCTGTTGAAGCTTATCTAGGTAAATTCTAAAGTCGTCTTCCCACTGCATGCGGTAGTCCAGTCGCGCAAGTTCGTCCTTCGAGTTTGGCGTATAGACCGTCACCATGTAAAAATCGTTCATTTCCAATGTAATGACACGGCCCTCTTGGTCATGTTCTTCAATGCCCATGCCATAAATGACATTGAGTGGTTCGTGTTTTGTAAAAATAGCCGTGCCGCTATAACCTTTTTTCACTGCGTAATTCCAGTACTGCTGGTAACCTGGTAAGTCGAGTTCTACCTGACCCGCTTGACACTTCGTCTCTTGCAAACAGAAAAAGTCTGCGTCCATGGCGTTGAAATAATCCATGAATCCCTTTTGAAGACAAGCTCTAATGCCATTGACATTCCAAGATATGAGTTTCATATATGTACACCTCTTTTCGATAATTTTTTATTTACTTGGTATTATAACAAAAAAAGAGTCGCTACAACAGCAACTCCTTTATGACGCTTATTTTCATTTAAGCTAAAGTACAGCTTTAACCGCTTCTATAAATTCAGCTTCCGTATCTACTTCTACAAAATTGCCATTAATAAAACCGACCGACTTTCCTGGGTGGGAGCCACAGCTTCCAACACAATTAACGTTAAAGTCGTCTGCTGGTACCATCGCTTCCAGTTGCGCTATATTAACATTTGAACAATTCGAACATACTTCTATCATAATCTAAATCCTCCTGATTAATAGTTTTTGTAATGATATCATTATAACTCATATGATAATGATTATCAATAACTAATATCAGTTTTTTTAGGATGAATTTCAATTCCGCCGCTAGGCAGTATGCGCGCCCATTTAGCAGCAACTTGAGGATACGCTGTCATTGGATTCAAAATGAGACGGGGCCAAGTGCCACTGGAAAAAATGGTGTGGACTTTACCGTCAAAATGACATTCAAAGCCTTCGTCCATATATTGATGACCTCTCAGCATCTGGTCAATGCCGATGGTGCTGGCGAAGTCGTCATACTGTGCTTCTGTAAAATAGTAGCGTCCCATGCCCTCTCTCAATTCGCCGCTGCCCTTGTAAGGGTCACTCCACATGATATTTTGAACCATGGTTCTTCCATGAGCATCTATAAAGTTCACGTCTGAAAGCTCGCTCAAATGTTTTAAGTAGCTAAAATAATGACCGTCCTGAAGGACAGGCCTAGGCACACCGCCGTGGACTGCTAAGGTTATTTTTTCACCCGTTTGTATAAATGCCAATTGACCTAGGGTATTAAAAAAGTCTAGGTAGGCTTTGAGTAGCGGCTCAGTCTCTGGGTGATGTTTGTTCAGTTTAATCAGGTACGTAGGAAAATAATCTTCATCGGGCTCGTCGTCAGGTTTTCTATAAGGAAGCTTCACTTGGTCAGGCCCTTCTATTATGCCCCCGTCATGATTGCCCCTAAGCAGAAACACACGGTCTGGAAACGCAATTTTTAAGGTTAGTAGTCTGCCCAACAGTGCTAAATGAGCTTTGCCACGGTCTACGTAGTCTCCCATAAAGACCAATCTATGGGGCGCACCCGCTAAACACGACTGAATAAAACCGGTCTCTTTCAGCAGTTGCATTAGACTTTCGGGGTCAGAATGCAGGTCTCCAATACAGTCACACACCATATTCTCAGCATTTTTAAGCGTATAGATTCGGTGCCCGCGTAAACCATCTGCGCTCATTTTCAGTGCTTCTTCTACGCTGAGTACCGCGTCCGTTGCCTGCTGGTTCCCTTCATTTTCCTCTGCCGCGTGTAGGGCTGTCACTTTTGCTATTAGTTCAAGGTGCCAATGGGTCAATTGTTGCCAGTCTAACTGTTGGTCTTCCATAAAGTTATGCTTAAGTTCGTTAAAAAAGCGCTTCTCAAAGCTTTCAAACCACGCTGCCACCTGCTCTGTCAAGTCCGTTCCCCCTCTGTCATGTTTCTTTTCCATATGATTTATATAAGTATGCTATCAAGCATACAATAAATTATCTCTAGTAAACAAGCGTTGTCTGCGACATTACTGATCTAGTTTGCAAAGTTGCTTATAGTAACGACTAACACCTTTGCTCCAGTTTAAGTCAGATGCATAAGTTTTATTGAGCCACGTGAAAGCATTTACACCCTTAGGACACCTTGCTAAACGTTTGATGAGGGTATTGCAAACGATTTCCGAACTGTCTTCTATACTCGTATTGTATTTTTTCCAACTGCCAAAGACGTTGAATGGGTTGTTAGCCGCAGTCTTGGCATAACTTTTGTTTTTGTTGACCAATCCCTGTTCCTGACCCGCTATGGCAAAAAGGAGTCTCGGGTCTAAATTATGCGCTTTCGCCGTCTGAACAATGGTCTGAAAATAAGGCGCCTCTGCCAATAGAGAATGGCGGTTACTCAAATACTTTTGAAGTGCCTGCTCATCAAACGTTGAGTAGACAAATGCCGTGGAAGTATTGCTTTTAACCTTAGATTTTTCTAAAGAAATAGGTTGAGCCCTTACCACAGGCCACTCCAAGGCTTTAATTCGTGAACGGTTATTCTCTAGAGAAGCCGCATCCCCCGCTATAAGCATTTCCAACTGCATCTGTTGAAACGCACGGACTTTCAAATCGATGTAAGGCCAGCGCCATAACCCCAGTGCTAAAATAACGATGCCCATTGCCAAAGTAAGCCATTGTTGTTTCGTACGTTTAACATCCTTAACAGGTACTTCATTAAGCTCAGGTAGTGGCCCGACAGACTCTACAAAATTTTCAAACCGCAGTGCCTTAGCTAAATCATATACCATGTCATAAGCAATCTGAGTCCAGACATTGATTTGGGCCCAATGCCACGCAGCCTCACACAGACGGGTTTCATCATCTTCAAGGCTAATAATATGTGTAAAGATATCTTTTTTGCTAATCTCAATCTTTTGAACTAGCATTACATTTTGAAATAGTGACTGTTTGAGTGGTTTCCAATAAGCCTTCTCAAGACCTTCCAAATGAACGTCCACGACTCGTTGCAAAGCGTCAGATAAAATTTGAGCTTTTATGGCGTCAGAACTTTGTATGTATTTTTGGTCAATATAATGTTCTAATTTTGAAATGTCCTGCGCATCAAGAATAACAGATTCCTCCATCCATCCTAGAACCGACTGCATTTTATATCACCTCTTCCTGTCTTCGCTGAGGGCGGCAACGAAGCGCAAAATTACTATAATAGTATAGTTTTTCCCTTTACCACACCAATGCAAACATATTATTTACTTCCCAAATTAGAAGTGTTCACAGTGCTATTCGGGGTATATACCATATGCAACGCCACGAAAGGAAGGAAGGTGTTCTTATGCAAAAAAATCAACACAAATATCATTTTTCTATCTCTGTTGGCCTCTCTACCGCATTTGTCTTAGTCATTATACTCATTTCTTTCAGTCTGGTACTACTGACCAATTACATGGTCAAAGAACTTATTTTTCAGGATATCCAAACCCAATTGAGAGATTTAGCTTCGGTTGGCACACTACTTATAGACGGTGACTTACATAAGCAAATTACTAAACCCGAACAGGAAAGCGAAGCACTTTATCTGACACTTAAGCAGAAGTTATATGATTTAAAAAGCCGTTCGACGGGCGTCCGGTACGTTTATACCATGCGCAAAATCCAGATGGGGCCTACGTTTTCGTAGTAGATGCCGAGCAGGATGCTGCATATGTCAGTCATATTGGTGACGTGTACGACTCTGCATCCACAGCCCTGATGCAAGCTTTTAGTAATAAGACTGGCATCTATATAGACGACACCTTTACAACCGACCAATGGGGCACATGGGTTTCTGGCTTTGCTCCCTTTTACACGTCTGATGGTAAATTTGAAGGTATTTTGGGTATAGATATTTCAGCTCAGCATGTTAAGGATTATCAAGCCAAAACCATGCAGTTTATTTTAATTTTTACGGTAATCATCATCGTCATTGTTTTGATTTTAGCTGTGTTCCTTTCAAAACGCATTACAACACCGCTAGCACTTTTAGAAAAGGACCTCAATAAAATTCAACATTTGGAACTCGATGAGGAAGCGGAACCCCATACTGCCTTTAGAGAAATTAACAGCATCAATAATACCGTTACCAACATGAAGCGGGCGCTTAAGTCCTTCCGCAAATACGTACCTGCTGAATTGGTCGCGCAGCTCATTGACTCTCATGAAGAAGCGGTCTTGCGCGTCGAACGGAAAAACATCACCATGTTGTTTTCTGATATTGAAAACTTTACCGTTCTCGCTGAAAGTATTTCTTCTGCAGATTTAATAGAAATCATGTCCGGGTATTTTGGCGGATTGTCTCAGATTATTTTGGACAACCACGGGGTGGTTGACAAATATATTGGCGATGCGATTATGGCCTTCTGGGGTGCACCTCATGCACTTGAAAATCGTGAATATTATGCCTGTAAGACTGCACTTGAATGTATGGCCTACCTAGAAACCTTCAACGCAGAGTTGGCGGCTAAGGGGCTGCCTACCGTTCATACACGCATGGGGATTCACACCGGCGAGGCACTTGTCGGCAATATCGGCTATGACAAACGCCTCAATTACACCGCAATAGGCGATAGTGTCAATTTAGCCAGCCGGATTGAGGGCATCAACAAGTTCTACCATACTCAAGTAATGATTAGCGATACTGTATATAGACAAGTTTCAAGACAAGTTTTCGCGAGAAAGCTTGACTGTGTTGTCGTTAAGGGCAAAAAAATAGGAATAGATGTCTACCAACTCATGTCGCTTCGTACGCAAGAACAAGAGTCACCACTAAAAGTGATTACACTCTACGAAGAAGCCATGACTGAGTTTTATGCCCGTCACTTTGAAAAAGCCTTATTTCTCTTTGAAGGTGTGCTAGAACTCCTGCCAGATGATGAGCCTTCAAAAATTCAATGTGAACTGTGTCGCCGTTACATTGCAATCCCACCGGAAGAGGGTTGGACTGGTCTAAGGGTTTTTGATACGAAGTGAGGTCGATAAAAAAGGCTCATCTGCATGGCAGATGAGCCTTTTGATTATTTACTTTTGCCTATTTTAGCAAAGCCGTATCCATTATTTCATAGTCCGCTCTATAAATATAAAGTGACTTCCCATCTACAATCAGACGGGTCATTTTAGGCAGGTCTGTAGGAATTTCCACCGTGACGTTTTTACCTTGGTAAACGCCAACGACAACGCCTAGTTGTGATTTGATAATCACGACTTTTTCATCGCCTAAAAAATTCTTAAGGTTGTTTACACTGCGGTCAAAAGGTACGACCGTCGATAAGCCCTTCGCGGTTATGTTCTTCAAATAATCATAGTCAAAGTCTGCAATAGTATTAATGCCTCGTTCTGCAAACACCGCAGTTGAGCCTACATGAAGCAGTTGGTGGCCGTCTACAGTAATTTCAAGCACTTCGCTCTTAAACCCGTCAGAACCACTATTGGCCTCATTTTCAAAGATACCTATATTTACGCGATTGCCTTGAATCGTAAGCGTATTATTGCCGTAGTCGTCATAGGAGAGAATTTTATAGTCGTCTCCTAGAAGCGCGCCTTCAATTTTATTGGTTATATTACTAATAACGTTGCAAGCGCTAACTGCCATCGCAATCATAAGCACTAAACCGACCGCCAGCCCTTTTTTTAACCGATTGGACGTCATGGGAATTACCCCCTCTTGTCAGATTTGCTTCTCAAATTGCTTGGTCTTGTGCCATGAGGTCTGCCACTATATGGCTTCGCACCCTGTGGTTTAGACCCTTGAGGTTTTGCACCTTGTGGCTTTGCACCATAGCTTCTACCCGAGTCAGTTTTACTGCCTTGTGGTTTATCGCTTCTTTGGCCTTGTGGTCTATCACTTCTTTGACCTTGTGGTCTATCGCCTCTGTACCCCGGCTTATCGCCTCTGTGTGTATCATCGCTGCGCTTTTGGTTCTTAGGGTTGAGTGGGCTTTTTTCCCATTCTTCTGGCTTGATATAAGGACGCTCATAGCTTTTGCCCTTGTTGTTGTTCTTCTGATCTTCTTTAGCACGAATTTTTTTAGTTTGCTCTTGGTACCATTCTTTTTGATTTTGCTCCCAAGCTTCTCTTGCTGCTTCTTTCTGAGCTTTTTTCTCAGCTTTGATTTTCGCCTTTTCTGCATTTCGCTGCTCTTCTGCTTTAACTTTTGAAAGCTTCTCAGCCGTTTTCTTTTTCATAACCGAATGGCCAAATTGACCAAGTGCTTCGCCTATGCCGTAGTATTCGCCATGACTGTAAACAAGTGGCTTACTCCACTCTAAATGGAGTTTACCGTTTTTATCCAGCAGCGTTTCGTCTACATGAACTGCAACGACCTCTGCCATAAACATGTCATGGCTGCCAAGTTCAATAACTTGTGTCACCTTGCATTCAATACTAACTGGTGCTTCTTCGATCATAGGCGCAGAAACTTTCTCAGCTGGAACTGCAGTGAGTCCCAAGTGGGCAAACTTATTGACATCTCTGCCCGATTTTACGCCGCAGAAGTCCGTTTGTTGTGCTAAATCTTCCGTTGTCAAATTGATAACGAATGCTTGATTCTCAGAAATCAGTTTATGCGAATGTCTTTCCTTACGCACAGACACATACGTCATTGGCGGTGTGCTGTTAATAGTACCCGTCCAAGCGATGGTAATGATATTATAATTCTCTGGCTTGTCACCGCAGCTGACCATAACAGCAGGTACTGGGTAGACCATCGTCCCCGGTTTAAATGGTATTTTACTCATATTGAGCTCCTCTCGTTCGAGAAAATTGTAAAGTTCAATTTCAATTTCCTAGTATCATCATAGTTCAAAAAACTTCAGTACTTATATCATACCCTTTTTTAGGTTAAAATAAAAGCGG
>JBGSUZ010000121.1:0-3046 GCA_041753235.1 Acidaminobacteraceae bacterium | reverse complement strand
GATTCTATCTGTAACTTTAGCAGCATCGAAGCCTTTAGCGTTCATGTATTGCGTAAGCACTTCATCCATAGCGCCGAATTCAGCAACTACTTTTTTGCCTTTGAACATTGTGTAGCCATCACCACCTGCTACGAGGAAGTCATTTGTAGCAAGTTTGTAAGTTTTTTCAGGGTCAACTGGAGCGTTGCCTACCATAGCAGAAACAACACGTTTACCAGCTGGCTTTTTAGAATCAAATGTGAATGACATGCCGCCGATGTGTGGGAATGCACCTTTTTCAGTAGGATATTGGTCAATACCAACTTCAAGTGATGCAAGTAAGTCAGAACCTTTGATTTCAATAACGCGAACTGTGTTACCGAAAGGCAAGACAGCTAATACTTCGCCTTTTGTTACAGGACCTTCGTTGATAGAAGTACGAATACCACCACCATTTACTAAAGCAATGTCAGCTTTGCTGATGTCAAGAAGAGACGCTGTAATCATGTTACCAAGGTTTGTCTCGCCAGTTCTTACTTTTCCTCTTTCGCCATTTAAAACAACTGGAGAAGTTGCTACAACTTCATCAAGGATAGTCTTGTTAGCATCTGAGAGTGTTTTTACGAGAGCGGCAACAGTTTCATCATCTTTGATGTCTTTGCTTGCTGCTTTTGAGAAGAGGCCTGCACGCTTTGTTTTAATTTTGTCGTTAACAAGCGTAAGGTCAATGATGCCGAGGTTCTTAGTCTTTTCGCCAGTAGAAGCGATTAAAACACCATTGATCATTTTACCTTCTGGATAAGTTGAGTGGCTGTGACCATCAATGATGATGTCTAAACCTTTTGTAGCTTCTGCAAGTGCTTGTGATGAAGTCGTTTCACTTTCATCGCCTAAGTGAGCTAAACAAATAATTACGTCTGCGCCCATTTTTTTGAGTGTTTCTACTTCTTTTTTAGCAGTTGTTGCAGGGTCTTCGAATTTGAGGCCTTTAGTGTTATCTGGGTGAGACATGAAGAGTGTATCTGGTGTTGTAATACCGAAAATACCAATTTTTACGCCAGAAACTTCTTTAATAATGTGGTCACCAGCAAGGAGCTTGCCGTCAGCAGTTTTAATGTTTGCTGCAAGCATAGGGAAATTTGTTTTGCCTTTTAGTTCTAGAAGTCTTGCTTGGCTGTAGTCAAATTCGTGATTACCAAGTGCCATAGCATCGTATTTGAGCTCATTCATGATTTTAACGCCGCTTTCACCTTTGTTAAGGGTAACTAAGCTATTGCCTTGTAAGGCGTCGCCAGCGTCTAATAATAGTGTATTAGGGTTGGCTTGCTTAACCATATTGATAACGGTTTGAAGCTTAGCTGCACCCATGCCGTCACTTGAACCTTCTACGAAGAAACCGTGCATGTCATTGGTGTGCATAATGTTGATGTGTACAAGTTCGTCTGTTGCTGCTTTCGTAGGGGTAGCTGAACCGTCTGCGAAGCTGCCAAGTGGGCACATGCCAACAAGTAATGCAGTTACAAGAGACAGGCTCAAAAGTTTTGATTTGAACATTTTACTCCTCCTTAAGATTATGATGTAGTATGACTTGTATGATAGGTGTTAAGTTTTCAGAATAACTTGAAAACTGGCACTATCAATCTTATTATACCAATTATTATTAACATAAAGAAATATTTTTTTCAGACAACAAGGACAAATTATAGCGTTGTACTTATAACTCATCTTCGTTTAGGGGAATAATAATGATTACCTTAGTACCCATAGATTCACTGCTTTCAATGGAGATAGAGCCATTGAGTACTTCTACAATGTATTTGTAAACTAAATTGAGTCCCAAGCCTAGTGTGTTACTGCCCATAGTACCATCAGAAGCGAAAAATGGTTCGAAAATATGGGCCAAGCGCTCTTTTGGGATCCCTTTTCCGTTGTCATAAACTTTTAAGTATAGTTGCGTGTCTAGAATTTCTACGGTAGTTAAGACACTGCAGTCTATCTGATCAGTAAACCCGTGCAGTGCGGCATTGCTAAGAAGTTGTTTAAGAATCATCTCATAAATTTCCTTGTAACCTTCTAAACGGATTGATTTAGGACAGGTTAGCAGGAATTGAATATTTCTATTTTCGTTGATTTGTTGAAATTCTGTGTTTATTTTGGTGAAAACATCTGTTAACTCAAATTGCTCAATTGGAAATTTCAAATCCCTTGTTTTCAATAACTTAAAAGTCTCAACAAGTTCAATTGAATGGTTTAGACAATGGGTGAGTAAGCGAATGGCATCATTCGTTTCAGAAATAAAGTTTTCTAACGCATTAGAGCTCAGTTTTTTATTTTGATAATTTTCATCAAGTTTATCCAGTAGATTTATAATGAAGGAACTAGTAGTTAAAGCATTGCCAAGTGGTGTATTTAAATGATGTCCAATGCTAGAAACCATCGCACCAAGGGCAAGGTACTTTTCTGAGCGAATGAGATCGGATTGAGCAAATTTTAAGGTTTCCAAAGATTGGTTTAAAGCGTCGGTTCGTGCTTCAACAAGTTCTTCTAAATGCTCGTTGAGTTGCTCTAATTTGAGCTCCGCTTCGCGTCTCTCGATAATTTCTGCTCGAATTTCTTTTTCTTTTACTTGCAGGGATTCTAAAAACTGATTAAAAGATCTACCTATTTTGCCAATTTCATCTTTTTGATCCATATGAACACGAGCGGTCAAGTCACCAGAAGCACCGCGTAAAATGATGCCTTCAATATTCCTCAGTGGCTTGGTAATAGAAGAACTTAACAAGTAAGTGATGGCTAAAAGCAGGCACAAGCCAATGAGCGCTAAATAGAATAAAAATGATTTAATTTGGTCAATGTCCTTATAAAAATCATCCTTATAACTTGTAGCGGCAACTAACCATTTGTAATCTGGTATTTCACTAACAACGGATATTTTCTTCCTTGCCTTTGGTTCATTATTGTTTTGCCAGTCATATTCATAATAGCCAGCTTTTCCAATAATAAATTTTTCAACAATAGCACCCTGAGGGTGGTTCTCTTCAATGAGGTTTCGTCCTTCATAGGAAGG
>JBGSUZ010000120.1:0-8865 GCA_041753235.1 Acidaminobacteraceae bacterium | reverse complement strand
GAATCCGTAAGATGTTTCGAGAACTCTGATCTTGTCTCAAATCGATTTTCAAAAAATACCGTTTTGTTATTTTGACTCATATAAAAAACCTCCAAATAATTAGTAGTTATTTATATATAATATCATGTAATTTTTATATATTCATTATATAATTTTACTTTTGTTGATTTTTTCCATTATTTTCACTAGACTTATTAGGTATTTGATTAAATTACAGTACTAATCAATTAATATTAGGAGTTGAATTCAATGAGCATCTATTTTATCCACCCAAAAATAACATTGGTAAACAATAAAGTAGCTAAATCGTGATTAAAAAAATACAAATAATTGCCAAAACACAAAATATTGTTGAACATACTGTTGGAAAATATATCAGAGCATACAAACAACACGGATTAGATGGTCTTGTTATGGGCAAAAGCTCTGGTAAACCTAAGTTTCTCACTGTTGAACAGGAAAAATTGGGATTGCAACTTAATTGCTCAATGGATTTTTAGTACTTATGGCGTACAGTATCAACAACGAAGTATTCTAGATGTTCTTCATCGCTTGAACCTAAGCTATACCAGACCAACATATACTTTAGAAAAAGCCAAACCTGAACAGCAGGAACAGTTTAAACAAGATTTTGAAGCTCTAAAAAGAACTCATTGATGGAGAAGTCGACCATATCTTGTTTCAGGATGAGTCAACGATCCGCGATTATCAAGCAATTTCAAAGACTTGGTTCCTAAAAGGCAAGCAACGAATTATCCCAATAACAGGTAAACGCTGGGGTGTAAAGCTTTTAGGAACATTAGACTATGAAACTGGGCGGATAATTTGCAGTGAAGGAGAGCGCTATGATGCTCATGTATTCCTTAGATTCCTAGAAAAAATTATACAGAATTATCCTACTGGAAAAATCTTGATGATACTTGATAATTCAAGGATTCATCATGCAAAGCTACTGCATCCATTCTTAGAAACACATGCAGATAGGTTGACGTTAATGTACCTACCCCCCTTACAGTCCACAGTTGAATTTAATAGAAGGTCTCTGGGGATGACTAAAAAAAGATACGATTAACAATGCTTTTTATCCAATTGTTCAGGCAATTAAATTAGCCGTAAGAGCGTTTATTAAACGCGTGAATACAATTCCAGAAACAGTAATTCAAAGGTTATGTCTCAAGATGTAATAACTTTAACACAATTCATATAGCTAAAAAATATAATCCAACTGATTACGTCAACTCCGTTCATATGTACATTTCTAAATATTTTGCAACTCAAAATCTTATCGCAGAGTTAAACACTAGTGCTACAGTCCATGCAATTGATTCAGTTTCAAATAGTCGTGAGGATAGTTTAAGCATAATGCGAAAGGAAATGCTTTCTAACAATAGTGCAACTGCATTAATCTGTTTGGGTGGTAAAACAAATATGGAGAATGTAAAACCAGGTATAGATGAGGAAATTGAAATTGCGATATCTCAAGGAATTCCAGTATTTCTAATTGGTTCAGTCGGCGGACGTTCTTCTGTTCTTGCTCATAAATATAACAAAGACGGCTGGTGTAATAAACTAAATAAACTAACTGTAAATGATAATATTGAACTGATGACAAGTACTGACTTCGGTACACTTGCTCATAAGATTCTTAACAGTCTAGCATGTAAATAAAATAGTACTCTAATTAATAGGCAAAAACCACCTTCATCAAGGTGGTTTTTGCCTATTAATTTCTTATTATCTCCTCACAAAACCGTCTTCAACACCTCTTCACCCCACATAATCTCTCCAGTTTTCACAAACCCAAGAGATTCGTAGAGTTTAAGCGCATTTAAATTGTCTGGTTCAATACTCGTATAGAACTCAATTGAACCTCGACTTGCACGTAGTTGCTTCATAAGGGCTCCCATAGCTGCCCTTCCATAACCTTTTGCCTGATGTGCTTGATCAATCATGAGACGACATAACTCCCAATTGTCAGTGTCTGGGTCATAGCCGTACATCATGTAGCCGACTAGCGTTCCATCTGCATAAATAACACTTGAAGTGAAGCTTTCTTGGTAGGTCGTTTGGAGCATTGAATACCAGTTAGGGGCTACGAAACTTTTCTGCTCTTCTGCTACTTTCAAGTCAACACAAGCTTCCCAGTTATCCTTGTCGACGGGCCTAAGTGTAATAATCGGTTGCCCTTTGCAAAACACTTCATATGCCGCCGCAGTCAACGGGTGAACCGCTTCCATGCGTTCTATGTCTTTAAATTGATAGTTTAGATAAGCTTGCACACCAAGTCTCAAGTCTATTTTAACGCCTTCTTGCATTGCTTCTATAAAGTCACCGTTGTCTTCAACACCCCAAGACATTTTATCTGCTAAATGAAGTACCATGCCAAGGTCGCTTGGCTCAGGACACATGGTTGTATGAACAGTCAGAGCTTCTAAAACCGACTCGTCACTGATGCCAAACCGTTGTTTCGCAATAACCTTTGAAACCTTTTGGTGCAACATACTTGGATGATTCATTTCCTCGGTTAGCACTTCAAGACTGTGCGCTTTACAAAACGGTATGTATTCTTCATTTTTTAGCGTTCGGCCTAAGTCATGTAGTAACCCACATTGATAAGCCTGAACTTCACAAACACCATGCTTTTTCGCCAATGACTCAGCAATCTCAGCTACCTTAAGACTGTGTTCAAGCAACCCTTCACTATTGTTATTTTTAAAGAAAGTTTCTACTTGAAGTTGAAGTACTGCTAAAAATTCTTCTCTTTCTAATGTCATAAACATTACCCCCTCTTCTCATACCGATAGTCCATAATTTTACTGTCTATAAGACGCCAAGCCTTGTAGAAGTCACAGTCAAATACACCAGAACTGCCCGTGCTAAGACCATGCTTGCCATCGTCATAAGGCTTAAAACCATATTGATAATAAATATTAATGGCTTTATAACTCCAAGTTTGGCTAAATAAAATAACCTCGCCCTCGTGACCAAGGTGCACAAATTGATTTAGTGCTTCACTAATGAGTGCTTTGCAAAGCCCTTTGCCTTGATACTCTGGTTTTACCGCTACCCAGTGAATTTTGGAATAGGATTTCCCGTCAAGTTTCCACATCCAAGCGGTTGTAGTTGCTATTTTTTCACCATTTTTATTTTCAACAAATAACATTCTGCGCTTAACTTCTTCTAACTCAGTGCCAAACTCCTTCCAAAAGTACGCTAGTGCATTCTCAGTGCACTCAAATTCTCCTACTGACAATTCAATGTCAGCCCAAGCTTGCTCGTCACCAGATTTGTAATGAACAATACGGTACTCAGGTTGAAGCGAAACCGAAGGAATATGCCCTAGTGCCTCTTTCTTCATAACAACGCCAAAGTGTTTGATTGTCTTGTCGAGCATTGAGTTCCCCCTTAATTCTCATAGTTAATGATGTTTTTAGGCGCTTTCGGGTATAGATTCTATGTATTGGATAGGTAACACTTATCCATCATTTCCTGCTCAGAATAGCATTTTTTTGCACTAAGTTCAATTAATAATTTTATATGCGCAATTTTTTTTAACGTTCCATTAAGGAGGGATTCTATGAAATTTAAAAGCATTTCTACAAAACTTAAGTTAGCATTTAGCGGCATTATGATTTTGGTTCTCATTATATTAACAATGCTGACACTGCTCTCTTCTCAGGCAGAAACTAAAAAAGCTTCTTTAGAAATTCAAAGATCCGTTGACCTGCTTAATGAACTAATGGTCATTAGAGCCGAGGACGCAAACGGTCTTGCTGCTGCTTATGCTGCTGATGAAAGAATTGTAGCTGCTCTAGGTAAAAATGATCGTGCTGCGCTTAGCGGCATTGTCTTGCCAATCTTTGAAAAATATAAAACCAATATGGGCCTTGCCGTCTTTGAAATAGGCGGTGCTGATGGGAAGGTATTTTTTCGTGGGCATAAACCCGAGAAATTTGGAGATGATAAAAGCAATAATAGTGCCATTGCTCAAACACTCAAAGGCCAATCCTATGCGGGTGCAGAAACAGGTACTTCCGGTATAGCGATTCGGGCATTTGCACCTATTGAGTCAGGCGGAAAAGTAATTGGCACTATGCAAACTGGATTCTCAGGTGAATTTTTTAATACGTTCATAACCATTTCAAAAGCGCATGTAGAACTGTTTGATAAAGAAAAATTGCTGTTTGCAACCGATAAAGCCCTTGAGAGCTTAGTTGGACAAACACTCGACAAGTTTGATGCTGGCGACCAAGAAGCAATCCAATCCGCCTTTGCAGGCAATTCTTTTGAAAAACGCAGTACTGATTCACTTTTCTATTATATGCCCGTCAAAGAGCCTGTTGATGGTACTGTTATAGGTGTTTACAAGCTAAGTTATGACCTCACAGCTATTAATACAACTGTACGCAATACTATGATGGTCAATGGTTTACTGATGCTGTCCATTTTAATAATTACCTTACTAATTGTTTTTAATTTCACAAAAACTGTTTCAAAACCAATCATCGAGTTTTCAAACATACTAAATGCCATGGCTCATAATGACTTCACCCATCAAAACATTAAGCATGAAAAATCACTAGAGCAAAGGGATGAAACCGGTCAATTAGCTCAATCTATTGTTGGTATGACGTCAAACATTCGCCATGTCATTGCCTCCATTCAGGAAGGCGCTTCAGAACTTGAACAAAAGTCGAATCACCTTGAGCAGGCTGCAAACTCTGGCTCAGACACTATTAAAGAGCTAAACGCGGGCTTTGCAGAATTTGCTGCTGGCATACAAGAACAGGCAAAGGATGTGAACGATAGTGTTCACCAGCTCTATGAATTATCCAAACACATTGAAACAAATCTTAGCATATCTGAGAAGATTTTAGACACTTCAAAAGTTATTGAAAATAATCAAAAAGAGTCTGAACACAGTTTAGCTACCATGACATCTAGCTTTAACCAATCCCTTGACGCCACCGCTACGCTTCGTGTCACCGTTGACACGCTACTAGAAAATTCAAAAGAAATAACGGACATTCTCTCTGTTATTCAAAGCATTGCTGAACAGACGAACTTACTGGCTCTAAATGCTTCTATTGAGGCGGCTAGAGCAGGTGAACATGGTAGAGGATTTGCAGTTGTCGCTGAGGAAATTCGGAAATTAGCAGAGCAAACTTCTGCTTCAACGCAAGACATTCATCAAATTACGACGTCCATTGTTGGTAGCATTGACGAAGTTAAAAATGGCATAGACCATTCTTCTGACCAATTAGACGATGCGAAAGACAAACTCAACCTAGTGAGTGGTGCACTTAAGAGCATTGCCTCTGGTGTCCAAGATACCTTTACAGAAGTTCAAAAGCTGGCGACTGTCAATGATCACATCCAGCATGCCAAAGATCAGTCTTTAAGTTCACTTGAATCTATTTCAGCAGTCATTGAAGAAAGCGTAGCTTCTGCTCAAGAAATTGCTGCAAGCCTTGACCTGCAAGCCGAAATGATTCATGAGATCAACAGCGAAGCCATCGCTTTAAGGGCGCTTTCTAAAACACTTGATAACGAAACGTCTGGCTTTAAACTATAACTCTACTCTACTAACGCACTGTTCACTATTAGGATAAGAGGAGGCCACTTATGCAAAAAATCATGCTCCATTTATGGTATGACCAAGAAGCCCTAGAAGCCGCTAATTTCTATACGTCCTTATTTGAAGAATCTGAGGTGCGCCACGTAACAACTATTCCCAACACCCCTTCAGGCGATACACAAATTGTCAGTTTCACTTTAGCTGGGCAAGATTTCATGGCTATCTCAGCAGGTCCTGACTTTAAATTTACACCTAGTATTTCACTTCGCGTAGACTGCAGCTCAGTTGCTGAGTCTGAAATACTTTGGGAACGGCTATTAGAAGATGGTAAGATTCTTATGCCACTACAAGCTTATGATCACAGCCCTAGCTGCGGGTGGGGTATGGACCGTTACGGTCTTTCGTGGCAAATTATGACGGTTCCTGAAGGTCAATCTGTCGGGCAAAAAATAACACCCACCCTCATGTACTCTGGTGAACAGTGTGGTAAGGCCGAAGAAGCCGTTCAAGACTATATGAAGGCATTTTCAAACTCAGAAATTTATGACACCGTGCGCTACGAATCCGGTGAAGGCCCTGACAAACCTGGCTCAGTTAAGTATATGTCCTTTGAACTTGACGGCATAGGCTTTGTAGCTATGGACAACGGTTACGAGCACCAGTTTGGCTTTAACGAGGCCATTTCACTTCTTGTAACCTGTGAAACACAGGCTGAAATTGACGAACTTTGGGAATGTCTTTCTGCAGACTATCATGCGGAGTCCTGTGGCTGGCTCAAAGATCGCTTTGGCGTTTCTTGGCAGATCGTACCCGAAGTCATGACTACCATGATGAGTAATGGTACACCTGAGCAAATTCAGCGTGTTACGGAAGCTTTCCTTAAAATGAAAAAGTTTGATATTATAACGCTTGAGAAGGCGTATGAAGGGCTGTAATAGACCTCTATAAAAAAATAGCGCTGCATCCTCGAACCATTTGGTCGGGGGTGCAGCGCTTTTTGTTGAAATTTAATCGTGTTCTGTTTGACTTTGAACTTATCTCAGCAATCTTGGCTTAACGAACAGCACTAACATGCACAGTATTGAAATACCTACTGCCGCTATAACCAGTGGATACTCGCCGTGAAAACCCGTAGGACTCACATGTTTGTACAGTATGCCTGCAAAGGCCCAAATGATTGTCCCTGCATATATGCGGTCGTTAAAGCGCCGTGTCGTCGCTACAGCTATTACGCAACTGACTAATATGACTACAGCCGTTATAATTGGCTCTGAAATGCCAAATCCATTCCACTGCAGTTTAACCAGTAGCGTTGTAATATTGGCGACTGTAGCGACGGTTATCCATCCTAAATAGATACTAAATGGCGTTTGTACAATCCACCTATTGACCTTAGCCGATGGTAACTGTTCCACTATAAGCCTGCATCTAATCAAACAAACCAACAATCCTAGCATAAGCACCACTGAAATGGCTATTTGGTCGTAGTGCCATGCGAGTATCCAACATGCATTGATAATTGAAGACAATGAAAACCAAATGCTTAGCTGGCGTATTTCAAAATTTGCCCCAGTCAACCGCCAGTTTAAAAAGACTTGGTAAACCACATAAATGCCCAGTGCTAAATAGATAATGCCCCAGATAGCAAACGTAATGCCTGCTGGCGCAAACAAATTAGCATAGTTATCTGAAACAGCGCCAGTGGTCATACCGTTTATTGGCAGTATATTCGCCAAAGCATTCATAGCAATCATGAGAATGAAGGTTAATAAAACTAGAATTTTCATCGTGTCACACTCCTTTGAGGAACTGATACCCAAAGGGTGGTGGGTTTTAATCAGAAAGTGAAAGTATTGCGTGTATGAAATTATGATATATGCTATGCGTTGGCTTGTGCCAAGTTGGCTACAATCATAAAAAAAGAACCCATTCAAATGAATGAGTTCTTTTTAACACCTGGCGACGTCCTACTCTCCCGGAGGGCTGCCCCTCAAGTACCATCAGCGCTGGAAAGCTTAACTTCTGTGTTCGGGATGGGTACAGGTGTATCCTTTCCGCTATTGCCACCAGATTCAGTTGTAAGTGTTGCTAATTTTCCACCAATGAATAAACAAATGGTGGGAGCAATAGGGATCGAACCTATGACCTCCTGCTTGTAAGGCAGATGCTCTCCCAGCTGAGCTATGCTCCCACGATATGAGTTTCTCTCTGTCAACAATTCCAGATTCAACAGTTCAATTTACTCAGTAGAATTATATAATACAGGGATAATCTATTAATGTCAATACTAATCATAATATAACGCAATTTAAAATGGCGCTAATCCTTTTTATATAAAAGTATTAGCGCCATTTTATTTTATTACATATATTTTTTAGAAAGTCCTTCTAGACCAGCATCAGTTGTGCCTTGTCCAATTGCATTGAACTTCCACTCACCATCATGTCTATATACTTCACCAAAAATCATGGCTGTCATACCTGAATAATCTTCAGTTAAGTTATATCTACACATCTCAGTATTGTTTCGTCCATCAACTAAGCGAATAAATGCATTTTGAATTAATCCAAAGTGCTGATGTCGTTCAACCGCTTTATATATATTTACAACTATAACAATTTTATCGTATTCTGCAGGGATTTTTGATAAATCGACAACGATTTGTTCGTCGTCGCCATCACCAGCGCCAGTTAAGTTGTCACCCATATGTTGAATCGTTTGTGATTTATGCTTGAGGTTACCAAAGTAAACTAAGTCTTCTTTGCCTGATAACTTACCATTTTTTAATATGATCGCTGATGCATCACAATCAATTGGTTGTGGTTTAGCTGAGAAAAATCCACCTTTTGCCTGCTTAACTTCATCCCAACCTAAACCAATTACTACTTTTGAAAGTCCAGCATTATCTTTAGACAAACTGACTTTTTGTCCTTTTTGTAAACTAATTGACATTATTTGCTTCCTCCTTGCGAAAATATTTAACTATTCTACATCGACGCCATAATTTGCACAAATTGCTGCAAGGCCGCCTTGATAGCCACTTCCTATTGCATTAAATTTCCATTCGCTACCGTTTTTATAAAGTTCACCAAATACGGCTGCCGTCTCAATAGAGAAATCTTCTCCTAAGTCATATTTAAGAATCTCTTCGCCTGTACCTTCGTTATAAATTCTAATATAAGCATTTTTGACCTGACCAAAATTCTGTCTTCTAGTTTCAGCATCATAGATGGTTACAGTAAATGCGATTTTAGCAATATTGTCTGGTATTAGGGCGTGTCTGAAAA
>JBGSUZ010000119.1:0-6329 GCA_041753235.1 Acidaminobacteraceae bacterium | reverse complement strand
ATATTAACTTTACATTCATTACCCGAAAAACTGGGGCTTCAAACAAGACCGAAAACAGCTTTGTAAGGTTTGCTCAGCCTGTCGTTTCTGCCCTCAATGCACTCGGTGTACCGGCTGAGTTTAGCGGTCGCAACGACATTTTAGTGAATGGCATGAAGGTCTCCGGCAATGCCCAATATCATGAAGGGGAGTGGCTCTTACACCACGGGACACTGCTCTTTGACGGTAATTTGAAGGAACTAGTCGGCGCACTTAAGTCAAAGCCCCTTAAATTCATAGACAAGAGCGTCAAATCCGTAGCATCCAGAGTCACCAACATCGCAGAGCACCTCTCTCAGCCGATGTCAGTGCTCGACTTTAGAGACTATTTGAAGGAAACCATCATGGCGCAACATGGCATTGATCATGTTTATCAGTTAAGTGAAAAAGATTTTTCCGGTATACACAAAATACAGAAAGAGAAATTCGAGACCTACGAGTGGAATTATGGTAAAAGTCCTCGTTATGCATTTCACAATGAATGCCGCTTTGCAGCAGGTACTTTTGAATTTGAAGCGCAAATTAAAAGTGGATACTTAGAACGGTTAAACATTTATGGTGACTTTTTCGGCGAACAGCCTGTAGGTGAGTTGTCTATTGCTTTAGGGGGTGTGAAATTTACAGAAGAAGCACTCCTAGAGAGACTCTCCTCTATAGATTTGAACCGCTATGCACAAAACTTGAAAAATGAAGAATTTGTCTCAGCATTGTTGGGGTTAGAAACAGACTTTAAAAGCTCTGAACCAAAGCGTCAGACAGGTCCAAAACCCGAATGGCTCAGAGTTAAACTTCAAGGCGGACAGGAAACACAAAAGGTAAAAGTACTACTCTCTGAACTTTCACTGAACACCGTCTGCCAAGAGGCCAATTGTCCAAACCAAATGGAGTGCTATAACAAGGGAACAGCGACTTTCATGATTCTAGGCCGCAACTGTACGAGAAACTGCACTTTTTGCAACGTAACCCGACTAGCCCCAGACCCATTAGACCAAGACGAGCCAGAAAAAGTGGCAAAGGCAATTGAAAAACTTGGCCTAAAGTATGCTGTTATTACTTCTGTGACACGGGATGACCTGCCAGACCAAGGGGCGGCCCACTTTGCGGCGGTAGTTAGAGCTATTCGAGCAAGGTGTAAAGAAGTTAAGGTGGAACTGCTCATTCCTGACATGCAGGGACGTGAAGACCTATTGGACATTATTTTAGAATCAGAACCGGACGTACTCAACCACAATGTAGAAACGGTTCCTGCACTTTATAGCAAAGTTCGGCCTATGGCAAATTTCAAACGCTCACTAGACGTGCTTGCCTATGCCAAAAAGAAAAAGCCCCAGCTAAAAACCAAATCAGGTATTATGCTGGGACTGGGTGAAACAGAAGAACAGGTCATTGAAGCTTTAGAGGCCCTTAGAGCGGCAAATTGTGACATGCTGACCTTAGGCCAGTATTTACAACCGTCGCCGCAACATATAGACGTGGTTGAATACGTCAGACCGGAGCAGTTTGAAAAACTGCGACTAAGGGCACTGGATATGGGCTTTAAGTCGGTGGCTTCTGCACCACTGGTCAGGAGTTCCTACCATGCGGATCAGATGAATTTTGAAGGGTAAACTGAAATAAGGAACGCTACAAAGTCTTGTTATTTCATTTTAGTTGACAAACTGAAATAACAAGACTAAAATTCTAGTATAAATTCACTTTAGGAGGCAAAAGATGAATAACCGCTCAGGGTATTATAAAAATAATCTATCTGGAGAGATGTTGTACAAATCATTTTTGCCGAATCCCTTGCCTCCGAATCCAGCGATTTGCTTTGACCATGAGCTGATTGAGTTATTAGGGAAAGCAAATCGTAGTATAGGTGTGCTTGAGGGAATTTCGAGTCAGGTACCTGACGTTGATTTATTTGTTTCTATGTACGTGAGGAAGGAGGCACTATTATCCTCACAAATAGAAGGTACACAAGCAACCTTGGATGATATCTTAGACCCTGATATTGAGGAAAATGTCAACTTGGATATTGCAGATGTTATAAACTATATTAAGGCCTCTAACTATGGGAAAAAAAGACTTTCAGAGTTACCGCTCTCCAATAGACTGCTTAAAGAAATTCATGAAGTGTTATTACAGGGGCTGCGCGGCAGTGAAAAAAATCCAGGGGAATTTAGAAGATCACAAAACTGGATTGGTGCACAGGGAGGTTCGCTGAAAGAAGCAAGGTTTATACCACCAAATGTGGAAGACATGGTTCAAGTGATGTCAGATCTTGAGAAATATATCAATAGTGATGATGATATGGACCCGCTGATTAAAATGGGGCTTATTCACTATCAATTTGAGACTATTCACCCATTTTTAGACGGAAACGGTAGAATAGGAAGACTCTTGATAACATTATTCTTAATGGAAAATCGTGTGCTACAACATGAGACTTTGTATATTTCTTATTTTTTAAAGAGAAATCGAATTGAATATTATGATCGATTGATGGAGGTTAGGTTAAAAGGTAATTTTGAACAATGGATCAAGTTCTTTTTACGGGCGCTGCATGAATCTGCAGAGGATTCAATTCAGACTATAGAACAGTTAGTTTCTCTTCATCAAAAACATATAAACTTAATAGATGACCAAGTTGGCCGCTCAAAAAAAACGGTGAAAATTGTATTGGAGCATCTTGAACGCAACCCAATTATTGATATTAAGAAAACTAGTATGGCATTAGAGCTTTCATACAATACAGTCGCAAAAGCGGTTGAACAGCTGGTGACACTTGGAATTGTGAAACAAACCGAAGGAAAGCAAAGAAACCGAGTATTCTTGTATGAGGCTTACATGGCAATTTTGAGAAAAGATACTGAATAAAAATAAAAGAAGAACCATTCAATACGCAATAATGTGCTGAAAGGTTCTTCTTTTGTTGATTTGGGCTGGAGGTAGCAAACTATCGTTTCAAGTCCCGCTCCATCAATTCACTCAGTTCAGCGCCAAGCATATCCTCAGCCAACTGTAAAAAGTGTTCTGTGGTATGAATTTGCTTTACATGGGCTTCTTTTAAGAAATTTAGGAAGTTTGCGTCCCCAGCGCGTTCGTGCCACTTATAAACAAGGGCTGGGCCCTTTCGGTACAAGGTGTCAAAGGCATCTTCATGCTGTCGGTCAATGCCCCAAATTGGCGGGAGGGTGTCTATGACAGCGGAATAATCGGTTATGCGCTCTTGAAACCATGCTTCACCGAAAGGCTTGCGACAAACCAGTAGCGAGGCGTATTCTGCAAGTGCTTCGTTTAGCCAGTCATGCCATTCTGTAACGGATGCTCTGAACCACCAGAGGTGTCCCATTTCGTGGGCCAAATATTTGTAGTAGCCCTCTAGGCCAGACATATATTTGCTGGAAAGGTCAGTTTCTTCTTCAAAGTGATCGAGTACAACGAGTCCTTTACGATTGTAGCCACCACATTCAGTGCGTGGTAGAAGTGCAACGGACTGATGTTTAAGTTCACAAGTGCCGAAGGCATCAGTCAGTGCCTTTGCAATCTCACCACCAGCCTGTACCAAATGTTCGGCAACAGGTTTATCTTCAGGAAGCACGTAGGCAACTTCAACGGTGAAGTCTTCATGCTGTTTTTCAAGGCGTTGTTTACTAAAATGTTTAGAGCCAATTAGACAGCAGTCTATAGCTGGGTAGGTTTGAGAAATGTGCCAGCCGTCTGCAGTCCTACGCAGACCTTCCGCACCTACAAGGGGGTAGTCCTCTGGCAACGTGCGTATAGCAACTTCAAAAGTGGCTTGTTCAAGGTTTTCGGTCAGTGGAAACCAAGGTGCGTAAAGGGCTAACTCTGTATAATCAGAACCAATATGCCCAATGGCTTTGGTTGCGTCAAAGTTAAGCTTACCTTCATAGGAAAAATTCAAGTAAATAGAATTTTCCTTAGAAATATGCTCGCTAAATTCTAAAAGTAGGGGTCGGGCATGAAAGAGAAACAACAAGGGGTCACCTTGCTTATCGAATTTCCAGTTTTGAAGATATGGACTGGAAATCTGAAGGTTTTCAAAGTCCTCATGCAGGTAAAGGGTCATAGGGTCAATTGTCTTTTCATGAATGGGGCAGCTAAAAGTTCCGGACACGGCTATGTGTTGGCGCTGGGTGTCAAGGGTAATGCTGAGGTCGTAGTGCGGATTCATCGGTTAGCCTCCTTTAATATTTGAATATTCTGCAATGAATTTAGTGTAACATAATAAAGCAAAAAAAGGGAATGGCCTTAGTGACCATTCCCTTTTGAGTAACTATTCCAACTCACAGTGAATTTCTGTGACATTGCCGTTTTGGTGCTTAAAGTGCCAGACTTCTGTTTGATTGCCAATGGTATTGATGTTGGTTTTAACGAGGAGCTCTTTAGTGAGAAAACTTGAACTGAGTAAGGATTGATCTTCGCGCTTTGCATTGTCTAACCAAACTTTCAGAGACTCGAACCGATCTCCTGGGGCAAGTCCGCCAATGGTTCTCAATCCCTTGGTCTTATAGGTCATTTCAACCAGTGTGTACGGTGTGCTGCCGCTTTCAAGTTTTGGGCCTTCGAAGACAAATTCGCCATAACTGCTCTTAATCAGAAAATGCCGGGTAGTAGCGGTTTTTTCGTCTATGCCAGTTTTTAAATACTGCTTTTTGGCACTGCTTCCAAGCAAGGCCTTAAAGTCTTCGTAAGAGAGCCCTAAACGGATTCCCATTTCATAGCACTGACTTTTGTCTTGAGACAGGCTGCCCTTTGCGCTTAACCTATAAATTTGGTGTGTTTCCATACCGTAGTCAAAGTCATAACCCGTATACTGGAGCGTTCCAGCTTCATAGGTTAAATTTGTACAATTCGCTTGGTGTAACAAACTTAGCTTGGTTCCAGACCAACTAAACAGAGCGGCGTAAGTCGTGCCTGCATCGTCTTGAAGTTGGAGGAAGAGTTCTTCCTTACCATCTCTGTTGGCGTCAGCCACTTCAAAACGAAGGGGCTTTTGGTTGTGTAACGTGCTGAAATGGAATGTTGTGCTTTGGGCCTTGCAAGTGGATTGCCCTTTCGCATTTGTGCTGGTCAAGTAAAGAGTATAAAAACCTTCACCTGTTTGTGGGTTTGCCTTTCGAGTCATTTGTACTTGGGCATTGTTCTTAAACATAGCCGATGCAACTATGGATTCATTCGGAACCCATGTTTTGGAACTGGCTGGTGTCGCATGAACCACTTTTGGGTTAGCAAGAAAGACAAACCCCAACATGAAAAGTGTCATACATTTGGCAGTGAAGCGTGTTTTGATAGAAATAAAGAAACCTCCTTTTACAACAAGATACACATATTGTAAAACAAAATTACAAATAATGGAATATGTTGCACGGAATTTAATACATAGTAACAATGATTATGAGTAAATATTGTGCTGATTAAGTTTACAATTGTGTATATTTAACAAACACAGGTTGGACACATTGTCGAATATTGTCGAAAAACCGAATAAATCTTAAAAAAACCTAGTGAAAAGTGATAATAATATTTACATTTTACTAAAATGGAATTGAAATTTAGAAATATATACAAAATTGAATTCATAGGAAAGTTCAATGACATGTATAGTAAAGTTTATGCTACACTAATATATGCATTAATAGTAGGAAATTCTAACAACCGAGCAAACAAGTAAAAATTACGCTAGGTTTAATTTGTCTGACATGTGGTGGTGAGCGTTATGTTACGTATCTTTATAATTTTGAATTTCATTGTCCTAGCGCTATTAATCTGGGTGCACTGTATTCAGCTTAAAAATATGAAACAAACAACTCAAGCACCCTTGGACTTAAAGGATAGAGAGTGCCATGACGTGGGCGCAATTTCGCAGGATAAATATAAGGCAGCCCTGTTGACACTTAAAGAGGCAGCCAATGAAGAAACAACCAATGAGACAGGTCTACTTACGAATACACAAGATTATTGGCAATCTAGCCAGCGTGAAACATTGGATACTTTAATCAATTACTATCGTCGTGAAGCATTAAAAAGCCATGTTATTTTTGTTGTGGAAATTTCTGAACAACTTAGTGATGAAATGATACAGACTTATCATTTAATACATATTATCGGGAATCTGCTCCAAAATGCACTAGAGGCACTTCAAGTGTTGTTAACGCCTCATTCTGTCCACCATCTGACGGTCTCCGCAGTCACTAGCTTGACCAGTTTACTGTCCAAAGTTGGTGCTTGAAAAAGGGAACTAGCTAAGTTCCCCTTCAATGACTCGAGTGACCATGTGATCGTCA
>JBGSUZ010000118.1:0-2889 GCA_041753235.1 Acidaminobacteraceae bacterium | reverse complement strand
CGCTGCTTAAAGCCGTTAAAATGATTCCGTGTCCTTATCACAGATATTTTTATTTAAAAGAAGAAAGTCTTAAGGAAGAGCTGGAAGCCTTCCGAACGAAAGGTACAAGAGCGTCTCAAGTCATGGAAATAGAAAAAGCCCTTTTTGAAGTCTACAAGGATACTAACCTGCGTGTTAAACCCAAAGAACTTGAAAATAGAGGCGGCGCTTACTATTCGGATGCAGCTGTATCCCTAATTAGTGCCATCTATAACGATAAAAATGAAATCCATCCCGTAAATATCATGAATAACGGTGCAATCAGCAACCTGCCAAAAGATATAGTTGTTGAAGTGAATGCTATTGTCAATAAAAGTGGTGCAAGAGGTATTTCAGTAGGTGAAATGCCGGCACATCTTTATGGCTTAGTAAGTCAAGTCAAAGCCTATGAGCAACTGGCAATCGATGCTATTGTAACCGATAATCCTGACAAAGCTGTACTGGCTCTCATCAATAATCCAATTGTAGGGGATGCAGAAAAAGCACTGGCACTTGTTAAAGACATTTATCAAATCAACTTGGGGAGGACGCTATGAGAGGCTTAGGTATTTCCGTTTATCCAAATGCAAATAATATAGAGGAAATCATCAGCTATATTGAACTAGCTGCTAAATACGGCTTTACCCGCATATTTACTTGTTTTATTTCAGCAGAGGGCAGCACTGAAGAAATAGTGGCTCAGTTCAAACGCGTTCTAAATGCCGCTAACGCCTGCGGTATGAAAGTCGTTTCAGATGTATCTCCAGAGGTTTTTGAGAAAATGGGCATCACGCTTCAACAACTAGAGTTCTTTACTGAACTTGGTCTTTGGGGGATTCGACTGGATCTTGGATTCTCAGGACAAGAAGAATCCTTTATGACTCATCATCCTTCTGGATTAAAAATCGAACTCAATATGAGTAACGGCACTAAATATGTAGACAATATACTTTCTTATCAAGCAAATACCTCTAATCTTATTGGATGTCATAATTTTTACCCCCACAGATTTACCGGCCTTTCTAGACCCCATTTTCTCAATTGTTCTAAACAGTTTAGAGAACTAGGACTCAGGACCGCTGCGTTTGTCAGCAGCCATTCGGCAGACCACGGTCCTTGGCCGGTAAATGAAGGCCTTTGCACGCTGGAGGAACACCGTGATTTACCAATCGTCGTGCAAGCAAAAGACCTCTATAACACAGGGCTTATAGACGATGTAATTATTGGTAATGCCTACGCATCAGAAGTAGAGCTTAAAGCATTATCGCTCTTAAATAAAACTTTATTGGAAATTCAAGTTGAAGTCGTTGCAACACTTGACGAAGTAGAACAGGCTATTCTCTTTGACGAACCGCATTTTAACCGTGGTGACGTATCAGCCTACATGATTCGTTCAACACAGAGCCGCGTTAAATACAAAGGCCACTATTTTGAGCCTAAAAATAGCTCAGACATAACCATAGGCGATGTTCTGATTGAAAGCTCCCTTTATGAGCGCTATGCAGGAGAACTTCAAATTGCCAAACTGCCAATGGCAAACACAGGGAAAACCAATATTGTTGCCAGAGTCATTGAAGCTGAACGCTTTTTACTAGACAAAATTGAACCTTGGCAGCACTTTAGGTTTGTACCTTATACAAAAGGATAGGGGTGCTTTTCACATGAAAGCATTACTTGCTAGAAAAATAGTTTTAGAAAATGAAATACTAGAAGGTTATGGTCTGTATATAGAAAACGGACATATTCATTCAATTGTAGAACAAGAAACTATAGACACCGGTTCAGTCGAGGTTATGCCTGAGATTGCCGATTATTTGCTCCCTGGGTTTATCGATATACACATTCACGGCTCAGCTGGTTCCGACGTTATGGACGCCAGCTCAGCGTCGCTGACGAACATACAAAAAAGTTTAGTAAGTACTGGAACCACCAGTTTTCTTGGAACGACCATGACCATGCCGTTTGAACAAATTCTTGCAGCCCTTGATCAAATCAGAGCCCAGATGAATCAAACAGTAAGTGGCGCAAAACTACTTGGTGCACATTTGGAAGGGCCTTTTATTAATCCAAAAGCGAAGGGTGCACACTTAGAATCATACATTTGTCTCCCTGAAATTCAAGCGATAGAAGCCTATAAGGACATTATAAAACTCATTACCATCGCACCCGAAACAGACCCAGAAGGACTATTTATTGAAAGTGCCCGTGCAAAGGGTATCAATATTTCACTCGGTCATAGCACTTGCAGTTATGACTGTGCTAAAAAAGCTATCGCTTCTGGTGCCAATAGCGTCACCCATTTATTTAACGCGATGACAGGGCTTCATCACAGAGACCCAGGACTAGTAGGTGCTGCACTGCTTTCAGATGTATACACTGAGCTAATAGCAGACAATGTACACGTTCACCCTGACTTATATGAACTAGTCTATAAACTAAAAGGACCAGATAGAATGATTCTCATTACAGATGCCATGAAAGGGCAATGTATGAAACAAGGTCGTTACGACTTGGGTGGTCAACCGGTCATTGTTGGTGAAAATGACGCACGACTTGAAAATGGGACACTGGCTGGCTCCATACTCACACAGGACAAGGCCTTTAGACATATGTTAAACACCAATGGCATAGATGTGGTTAAAGTTAGTCGTATGTTGAGTGGGAACCCTGCTGAGCTGCTTGGCGAAAAACAGCTTGGGTTTATACAATCGGGCACAGTAGCTGACTTAGTTGCATTTAGTGAAGACATGTCCCTAACCCACACCTTTGTAGACGGTGAACTGGCCTACCACTTATAAAGCAAACAAGGAGCAGAACATGCGAATTATTATAGCGAAAGACTATGAAGATTTAAGCAAAAAAGCTGCACAC
>JBGSUZ010000117.1:0-3564 GCA_041753235.1 Acidaminobacteraceae bacterium | reverse complement strand
TTAATTTTTAAAGGATCAAACCCTAGGCCAAGCAGCTCCAGTTTGCTACCATAAGAATCTATTGGTCTTTCTAAAATTCTTTCCCCTGCATCCGTTACCAAATTTCCTGACAGATAAGTCATATCATCAATATTACCATCTATCACATAGACAACTTCTGAATTTCCACTAGCAAACTTCTTATACATAGAGGGCTCAAGACCTCTTGCTAAGCCGATGTCAATTCGGTCTACAGCAGCTACGTCCGTTGTCTTAACAACAAAGTCGTAATCATCCGCTTCTGATTCAATAAATTTTATAGCCTCATCAGAAAGACCTTCACGCCACTCGACATCTTGCTTGAATATCTTACGAATCGCATATTCCAATTCCATGCCTTGATCTTTAAGCGACCTGAAAGTCTCCTCTTCTAGCGCGACACTCACTGCACCATAATCAGAAAACTGTTTGAACCACGTCTCTAGATTTTGTTCAGATTGCTTGGACAGCTCAGACATTTCATTGTAATCCACGACAAACTCTACATTTTTAACGCTTCTTTCAGCCCCAATACGGCTGCTAATAAGCATGCCGCTTGCCAAAACGCTGACCATCATTAAGAAGGCCGTCACACGTTTAAAATTCATTGGCAAATCCTCCTCCACTACACTCCAAATTTACAATAATCAAATGTTTATTTCGGACTTATTTGATAAGTTCCTTTTATCATGACCCACGAATCGTAGAGGATGTGTACCCCTCTACCATCATTTTTTGGTACAAGCAATAAATGGTTAGTCGTAATATCTTGGTCTGTCTTAAGGTCTTTTCCTTCTGTCAAATCGGAAAGACCGCCACCTGGCCCCGCTATAGCTTTTGCCAACCCAGCCCTCAATATAAACTGAGTGCCATCGCCTAGCGTGACCACATCTCCATTTTTAAACTGTACCAGTTTAAACTCTGCACTTGCCGCAGTGCCAGTACCGCCAGTTGCCTTAACGAGTTCCGCCAGTTGTCCCTGTAGTGTTGTCAATTGCTGATCCAATTGCACTTTATTGCTGTCTGTCATTTTCTTTTCTAGCTCAACCAGACGTTTCTCTACATAACTTTTTGAAACAATTGGATCTGACTCTGTGCCTGCTTCTCCAAGTGCCGCTATAGACACACCGCCAATAATGGTGGTACAAAAGGCGCCCAATAGAATGTAAGCTAATTTCTGTACATTTTTCATGTGATCCTCCTCCCACTTCTTTGCTAGGAAATTCATCATTTCCCGTTTTAAGACAAAATTGAAGGCTTTTGGCTAAAGCCAAAAGCCCTTTACACTTTAAGTAATCCCATACTGATCATCAAGGCCAAATCTACTTTTTCCATTAGATCCGGGCTTAGTGCTCCTAATTTCTGGATTAACCGTTTCTTATCTATTGTTCTGACTTGTTCTAATAGCACAACTGAATCCTTTACTAAACCGACATCCTCTTTATGTATTTCGACGTGGGTAGGCAATTTGGCTTTGGAAATTTTCGCAGTGATAGCTGAGACAATTACCGTTGGGCTATATTTATTGCCCACATCGTTTTGAACGACGAGGACAGGCCTTTGACCGCCTTGTTCTGATCCCACGACGGGACTGAGATCTGCAAAAAAAACATCTCCGCGTTTTACAATTAAATTAGTATTCTGTGTCATCTGCATCATCTCTCAAGTTATCTTCGTAGCTTTGCAAACAGTAAACATCGCCTTCAAAACCCATTTCAGCCATGCCAAGATTAATTCTCCCCATGCGTCTATAGCCCTCTTCAAGCGCGTTGCTTGCTAACACGGTCATTAAATCCGGGTGTCTGGGTGCATAGATTACAGAGACTTGGTCCAGTGCTCGTTCTGCTCTTGTATCACCGCCAAAACGTTCTAATAAATCTTCTGGCAATTCAAAACTTAGCCGCGTGATTGATTTTTTCACAGGTATCGCACCTCCAATATTAGACGAGGAATATAATAACCTTGCTTCCTCGGGATATCTTGAACATCCCCTATTATATTATATTCCCCTAGGGGAGTAAAGTTATAAAAAGTGACAAAATAGACGCGGGCTCATGCACAAATTCGCTCTACGCCCGCATTTTTCATCAATCAATGTATGATAAATAGTCCTTAACCTTAACGATTTCACCTTGAGCTATATATACCCGTGGCACACGTTTATCAATCATACATACAATTTCATAGTTGATTGTGCCAATATATGCCGCTACTTCATCGATGGTGATAGATGCGCCATGATCGTCTCCAAAAAGAGTCACCACATCGCCTTGTTCGCATAAAAGATTAGACACGTTGAGCATACATTGATCCATGCAAATACGCCCCACTACATCTACCTTATGTCCTCTTAAAAGTGCTTTTGCCTTTCCAGAAAACATTCGCGTAAAGCCATCTGCATAACCAATAGGAATTGAAGCTATTTTTTCCTCACCCTTCGTTTTATAGGTAAGACCATAACTAATACCTTCATTTGGCCCCAGCGTCTTTACATGAGCAACCATCGCTCTCAAAGACATGACCTGTTTGAGATTGACATTTGCCTTTATAACCTCATTAGATGGATAAAGTCCATAAAGCATGATACCCGCTCTAACCATGTCATAATTTAACTCGGGCAGGTCAATGATTGCCGCACTGTTAGAAACGTGTTGAATAGGTATTTTGAGACCTTCTGCTTTAAGCACGTCTATCAATTCATTAAAGCGCATAACTTGACCTTTGGTATAACCTTTGTCGGCATCGTCTGCCGTTGCAAAATGCGTAAAAATGCCTTCAATGTTTATGTTAGGTAGCTTTGATATCTGTAAAATTTCAGTTGCCGTTTCCGCATCCGCCCGCATGCCTATGCGGTGCATGCCTGTGTCTATTTTAACGTGTATGTTTGCCTGTAGTTTCTTTTGTACTGCCAATTCAGAGAAATATTGAACCTGTCCCAGCGTATAGAATGTTTGGATAAGGTCATGTTCAAGAACAAGGTCTAACAAATGATTTGGTGTATAGCCCAGAATCAATACTGGCACTTCCGGAAACTTCTTTTTAAGTGGAATCGCCTCACTGAGGGTCGCAACCGCAAATCGATCCGCCCCATTTTCTAACAGTGTTTTCCCAATTTCTAAAGCCCCATGTCCGTACCCGTCCGCTTTGATAACCGCCGTACATTGAGCTTCTGGTTTTGTTAATCGTCTGACCTCTCTCATGTTGTGCGCTAGGTTATCCAAGTTGATTTCCACCCATACAGGACGTGTTATCTTTTCAATTTGCATCCTTTTGCTCCCCCTAACAACTTCATCTGATTAGCTGTCTTTTTCTATGCTGTCAATTCAGTCTACCTACCTGCCAATACTTTTAATGCTCTTGTAATGCCATCAACGATATCGCCAGCAAGCAGACCATGCTCGCCCCGGCTTTCCGCCATAATATCGCCAGCCATGCCATGAATATAAACGCCAAAGACCACTGCGTCAATCGGCTTAAAGCCCTGAGCAATAAAGCTGGTAATGACGCCTGTCAATACATCGCCACTACCCGCAGTCGCCATGCCCG
>JBGSUZ010000116.1:0-2870 GCA_041753235.1 Acidaminobacteraceae bacterium | reverse complement strand
GCCTACCTTGTAGGGCTTAATATTTTCTGAAGTCTCTGCATAAAGACTTTCAACCTGCGCCTGTCTGCCAGCGCCGCTGATGCCGGATTTGGCGTCGACAATCAAGGTTTGTTCTCCTAAAAAGCCAGAACGAACAGCTGGGAGCGCCGCCAACAGGGTTGCTGTTGCATAACAGCCGGGGTTCGCAATGAGCTGCGCCTTTGAAATACTGTCTTTATAATGTTCACTAAGACCATAAACAGCTTGACTCAGCAACTTTGGATAAGGCGGTTCGCCGTACCACTCATGGGAAAGGGTGGGGTCTGCTAGCCTCAAGTCAGTACCGAGGTCAATCATTTTAATGCCGAGGTGTGCCAGTTTGCCAATCTGAGCCGCGGATGTGCCATGAGGTAGAGCAAAAAAGATAACATCCACTGCTTCTGCCGTTAAAAACTCAGGATCAAGTAGGGTTTCAACAGGAAGCATCTCTATAGAAACAATATTTCTGGCATGGGGGTAGTTCTCCGAAAATTGCCTGCCAAAGCTACCGTGGGAACCAAGGTATAAAGTGGTTATTTCTGGGTGATACCTGAGCAATGTTGCAAGTTGTTGTCCAGCATAACCGGTACTGCCGATGATGCACGCCTTCATGTGAGCACGTCCTTTCTTTTTTAAATTTAAGTATAATTATACATAAATAAAAACAAGAATCAAGCAAAAACGAAATTAAACTTGCATAGTTATGAATTAATAAGTATAATTACCTAAAAATAAAGTTAAGGGAGTTGATACGTTTGACCATGCCGGAGATGCTGATTGAGGCAGTGCCTTATATATTAGGTTTGAAACAAAAGGTCATTGTCGTCAAAATGGGCGGCAGTTTTTTAGAGCACCAAGCAGGAAAAGATGCATTTATTCAAGATATTTCATTATTACAGTTGCTTGGTATGAAGGTCATTATTGTCCATGGCGGTGGCAAAGAGATTAGTGCGAGGCTGGACAGGCTAGGGTTAGAGTCGGTCTTTGAGTCAGGCTACAGGGTCACTTCAGACGAAGCTATGGACGAGGTAGAAATGACCCTAAGCGGCAGGATTGGCAAGGAACTGGTATTGAAATTGAATCAAAGTGGTGTGAAAGCCACCGGAATTAACGGTAAAGACGGTTTATTAATCAACGCGAGGAAAAAGTATTTAGAAGGTACGGACGGTCTTATTGACCTCGGGCAGGTTGGAGATGTCGCTCAGATCAATCCTGAAATTATAGAAATGCTTTTGGCGAACGATTACATACCCGTCGTATCACCCATCGGCTACGATCAGGAGGGCAACACTTACAACATCAATGCAGACGCGGTAGCAGCAGCTATTGCGGGGGCGCTCAGGTCGGAAAAGCTCATGCTTATGACAGACGTCAACGGCGTGTACCTAGACTATCCTAACGAATCGAGTTTCAAGAGCCAGCTCAGCAAAGCCGAGTGTGAAGCCATATTAAAAGACAACTTAGAACTGAAAGGCATGGGGCCAAAACTAGAATGCGCACTAGAAGCGCTATCAGCCGATGTCAAATCCGTTCACATTATAAACGGTTCGGTAGCCCACAGCCTGCTGACAGAGATTTTCAGCGACAAGGGCATAGGGACTATGATTACTAAATAAATATATAGGGGGCAATCTAAATGAATACAATTATCAACGAGAATACAGTCATGCCGACCTACGGCAGAAAAAACATCTGTTTTATAGAAGGCAAAGGCATTTGGTTAAAAGACGCAGTTGGCAATACTTACATGGACATGGTCAGTGGTGTAGCGGTTAACTGTTTAGGCCACTGTTCGCCAGTCATTGTTAATGCGCTTACAGAGCAGGCCAATCAGGTAATACACATTTCTAATTTATATTGGAATGGGCCTCAGCTGGCGTTAGCAGAGAAATTAATAGGACTCAGCAATGCTGACCTACAAGATGTCTTTTTCTGCAACAGCGGCACAGAAGCCTTGGAAGGGGCTATCAAACTTTGTAAAAAATATGGCAATGCTAAAAATAAAAAATACTTGGTCTATATGAATAACTCGTTCCACGGCAGAACCAATGGTGCGCTTAGTATTACGGGACAGGAAAAGTACCAAACGCCATTTAAAGACCTCTTGCCAGAATGTCTTGCACTAGACTTCAACGACGTTGAAGCGCTTGAAAAGCTATTTGAAAGCCAAGGTTCTGAAATAGCGGCTGTTTTTGTTGAACCTATTCAAGGGGAAGGCGGCATTATTGAAATGGCTCCTGATTATGCCAAGCAGTTACGCAGTCTTTGTGACGCCTATGAAGCCTTGCTGGTGTTTGACGAAGTCCAGTGCGGTGCGGGACGTTTGGGTACTTACTATGCTTACCAATCAATTGGCGTAACACCGGACATTGTCTGCATGGCAAAGGGCTTAGGTGGTGGTGTGCCAATTGGGGCAGTACTAGCCAATGCAAAGGCCTCTGTCTTTGAAAAAGGCGACCACGGCTCAACCTACGGTGGTAACCCGCTAATTTGCAACGTGGCACTGGCAGTAACTGAAGTGGTTAGTCAGACGGCGTTTTTAAGTGAGGTTCAGGCAAAAGAAGCACAGCTTAAAGAGGGATTGGCGAAGCTGGCTGAAAGTGGAAAAATCAAGGCCGTCAGAGGTAAAGGGTTACTGCTGGGCATGGTTGTAGACGCACCGTCCAAATGGGTGGACTTAGCCTATGAACATAAGCTACTGCTTATAAGCGCCGGGTCAGATACGGTCAGACTCCTGCCACCACTCAATATTACTTCAGATGAGATTGAGGTCTTGCTAGAAAAGCTGACCCAAGTATCTGAAGTAGTCGCGTAGGGGGTGGGGTACATGAAAGGCTATTTGCTACTTTCGT
>JBGSUZ010000115.1:0-5349 GCA_041753235.1 Acidaminobacteraceae bacterium | reverse complement strand
CAATATTAATACTCGCTTTGTCAGGGAACATTTTGATAAGGCCCCATTTGGAGTGCACGTCATATATGGCGTAAAAGAATATTCTGCCATGCCCCTTACAGGGCTGCCACTCTTTTAAAGTTTCCATAACTAAATAACCCGGAATCTGATGTTCTGGACGTTTCAGCTTAATATCAATTTTAGCGAGCTGCCTGACGTCACTTCTTTCTCTTGCTTGTCCTTTTGCATAGGCAATTCTCTCTGCCCTCCGGGTTAGACCATGACGCTGCATAATCTTATAAATGCCCGTTTCACCGACTTTATAGCCAATGTGATTTAGCATATAGCTAATCTGTCTTGGACCATCCTTTGGGGTTTTGATTATCTGCTCCAAAATTGCCTTTTCCGTTATTGGGTCTACTTGATTGGGCATATGGGGTTTTGAAGGTATTATGTCTTCTAACCCTTCTAATCCATACGATTCATAACGACGCTTCCAGCGATAAAATACTGTTCGAGATATGCCAAAATCGTGACAGGTTTGTGTCACACTGCCTACCGTTTTTGCATATTCAAGTATTTTTAACCGTTCTAGTGCTGTCACCATAGTCATTCCCCCAAACTAATAATTGCCTAACCCATTATATCCGTTTAATAGTGCTTGTAAAGTGTCAATATTCGCTCTATGGTAAGTTTTTTCTACAACTACAAAAAACTGCTCTACCTCATAGTGAGATAAAGCAGTTTAGCAGTGTTTTAAATATTCATAAACAGTATAACATTATTGACTAATATTAATACCAGTCCTACTACTAAACGTCTCTTTTCAGACTCGTTTTTCATCTTGTTTGAGTAAAAATAGTAGGCTGTCATTATTGCTGGAATGAGCAACAAAAACATCCATTTGCTGATATAGCTGTCCATTTCTCCACCACGTTGGTGAATACCGATTTTATCCGGTAACACGCTATACAAAGCACCATTTAAAATCAATGCGATTGCTGTTAATCCTAAATATAACTTATCTAATGTCGTTACTTTTTCCAACACCCTTCAACTCCTATTAATAAATTTTAGTATCCAGCGATAACGTAGACAATTGGCCCCGGATATAAAATCATGTTCATTGGTGCTGGTACAATTGCTACTATCCAATTACCCTGCGCTTGATCGTCTATGCTGCCTAACTGACTTACTTCTGGTGTAGAATACTTCATAATACCGCCTCCATTCTCAAATAGTAGATAAATAATACCACGATTGTTATAATAAAATGGCTAATTTGCCACCACTTTAAACGGCAGTTTCTTTAACAGCTGCAATTTGATTGTAATAAAGATTTTGATAATACTGATTGTTTGCTAGCAAGCTTTCATGTGTCCCTGTTCCAACAACCTTCCCTCTATCCATAACATAGATAACGTCTGCATTCACCACATCTTCTAAGCGATGTGTCACCATAACAATTCCTTTATAGTCTCGATTGCTTATGTTGTCTATAATCGTCTTTCGGGTGATGTTGTCCACTGAAGAAGTGGGTTCATCAAGTACCAGCATTGAGTTTTTACGAATGAGCACCCTTCCTAAGGCGATTCTCTGCTTTTCACCACCGCTGAAATTAAACCCATTTTCACCAATAAGCGCATCTTCACCCATCTCTAGTTGATTGATAAAGTCTGCATGTACGCATTCAACGGCTTTTTTGAACTGCTCTTCTTCAATATGCTGTAGGTCAAAAACAATATTATCTTTTATACTGCCAGTAAAGAGTGTGGCATTTTGATGGGCGTAGCCTATTTTACTTCTAATTGAGGCCACTTGATAATGCTGATAAGTCAGGCCATTGAAGCAAATGTCCCCACCATCGGGATTAATCATTCTCATGATTAACTTGCCGACCGTTGTCTTTCCAGAACCACTTTCACCTACAATAGCAGTAAATTTGTTCCCTTCAAATGTCATGTTCACTTTTTCTAATACTTCTTTGTCACCGTCATATTTTACAATGACGTCTTTCAATTCAATTTTTTCAATGTCTTCCTCTAGTGTAACACTTCCTTCTGAATCTTGAATGCTGCTTTCTAAATCTAAGAAGCTAATAACTCGGATTAATGAGGGTCTTGCGACCAACATGGCTTGATTTACGGAAACGATAGATAATATTGGAGAGTATAATCGGCCTAAATACATGGTAAACGCTAAAATGCCACCTAGCGTTATGGCATTACTTTTTGTCATATAAGCCCCTACCCAAATAACTATAACAACGCCCATAGAGGCTACAAATGAAGCGACTTGACCCAAACCTGCATTTAATATGGATAGTTTTAAACTTGCCTTAAACATTCTGTCTAGTGCATTACAGAACTGACTCTTTTTATACCACTCCGCTACCAATGCCTGAATGACTTCTAAGCCACCTATGTCTTCTTGCAGGTGCTTATTCAGTTCAACAAAAATTGCCTGCTTTTTGGTAGACTGCTTTATCAATTTTGATTTTATTAATGTAAAACAGAGGAAATAAACCGGAATAGTGACGAGCGACAACACTGTCAGCTTTGCATTTATCATAAACAAACACACCAGTATCAAAACCAATGTGATTACCTGAACAACAAAACGTGTTGTAAAAGAGATCAACAAGACGTTAATTTGATTAATATCGTTATTAAACAAAGAAACGATATTGGATAATGACCATTTTTTAACGGTTTGTTGATCTAGTTGGAGTGCTTTGTTGTAAATGTCTTCTCTCAATTTTTTAGATATGGTTTCACTAATACGATTAATCATATAACTTTGAACAAACTCAAAACAAGTGGCGATAGCGGTAATACCTACTAATAGTAGTCCTAGCCTGCTCAATAACTCATAGTGACCCTTAGAAATAACTTCGTCGATAATCAATTTGGTGATAGCTGGTGCTAGTAGTGACAATACCGTTGTCGTTATAATAAGAACGGCTGCCAAAACTTGATAAGGTAGATAAAAATACTCAAATAGCCTTTTAATATAATAACGATTATTATTCATGACAATCTCCAATTTACGGTTTCGTTATCTTCCGATGTTAGATTGGTTAAATGCTCATAACCTATAATTTTTATAGGTTATGAGCACTATGTATCCAGTTGGACTGCTTAAGGTGTTACATCAATTTGAGATACAACGACTAATACTAAAACATAAGCATAACCAACTGCCCAAGTTTCTGTGTAAAGCCAGTTACCCCCGTCAACTTCTACTGAGCCAAGTACTTCTACGCTAGGTGCTGTATAGTTCATATGATTCACCTCCCTCCACTGGATATTCCGACGAGTAAACCCATCGGTTCATTTATTAAATCAAATAGAGGGTATCTACTTGAAATAATCAAATTGATTGGATGTTGGTGATTTTAATAATTCAATATCTTCTATGAGGTCTATGACAATATCCTTGTCCTGCCAAACCACAGGTAGTGCTTCTAGTGGTTTGTTCATTTCCTCTATGGACGTTATGTTCATAGCTATTTTTTTAGGGAATTCATAGGTCCAAATTTTGCTAAGCCCGTGATCCCAGTATTCAGAGAATTTATGTTTTCTAGTATTGCCTACAACTAGTGGTAAATAGGCTGAGACCGTTAAGTCCCCATTGGCTCTGATACCACTAAAGTTAATGCAGTGGCTCGTTTTGGTTCTAAATCTGATTAAGTGGTCTATTGGGTCACCCCATTGAATATTGGGGCCTTTCCCTTCACTATTGATACGATTGATGGTTCTGATCATTTTTCTGTATTGATCGTCTGTAGGCTTGATGTTTTCTAAATGGCTATTGGCCCGACCAAGCAACATTAACGGTTGTGTTCTCAACTCATTGGACACACCCAATTTGATTGCCAATTGGTGTAATTCTTCAATTTCGTCGACATTGAATGCGGTTGGTGTAAATGCAATTGCACTCTCCAGCCCAACTCTATTTAGTATTTCTAAAGCGTTAATTGCCTTATCGAATGAGCCCGGCTTATTTCTAAGTCTATCGTGGCTACACGCATTGGAACCATCTAGGCTGATTTGAACCCGAGAAACGCCGACGTCCTTTAATTTAAGTGCAATTTCCTCAGTCAACAAAATACCATTGGTAACCATCGACAAATGGATTGCAGGCGTTTTGGCACGCAGTATTTCACAAGCTCTGTAAATCAGTTCTTTTCGTAGCAAAGGTTCGCCACCGCAAAAGCAAAAATTAAATAGGTTCATATTGGAAATATCTTCGATAAATTCGAGTACTTCTCCATCTGATAATTCATCTTCCTCTAAGTGATTTTCACCACTTGCATTATAGCAATGCAAGCATCTTAAATTACATTTGTTGGTTATATCAAATGCAACTTGGTGAGGACCTACTAATATGTCTGCATGTTCAATTCCAATCGTTCCGTTTTCTAACAATCTTTATCCCACCTTTTTAGCATCAATAAATATAGCTATAGACGTCCATATTTTTAAAACCTAACTCTTTTGCCAATGTACATTCTTTGATAAACCCAGATTGCGTAAATTCGTTTGAAATTGCAGTGTGTTCGCTATCGCCTTCAACTGTCATAAATTTAACTTTCGAGATTTCTTTAACTGCTATTTCAGGAAGTAAATTCATTGCAAACTCTATACACTCACTGATTTTATTCGGTGCCATTTTTACAACGCCAATGCTGCTAACGGTAGAATTATTGGCTGTTGGGATTAATACTGTGAGTAACCCCTTAATTTCAGCGTCATTCTTTTCACGAACAACAAAATACTCTTCTGTGTATGAGAATAATTTTTGTCTATAAGCGACTTCTTCATGGTATTCAGCATTTTGTCTTGTTGGATTTGTGTAGCTAAGCATGTCACTTTCTGCTGGTTTGCCCATGAACGCGCATAGTGCTCTTAAATCTGATTCCCGAGCAAGTGACAATATTTCACCATTCTTTAATTCGATTTCTTTTTCATACATAAAGGGATTTTCACCTCCGGCCCACGATACAATGCCACACTTTGAGTAATTGAACATTACGTTTGTTAAATCATGCATGATAGTTTCCATTGGTACTTCTTTAAACAACTGTGCCATTTCCTGACCAATTTCAACCGTCGTTCTCGTGCCATCACAATACTCTAAAATCTTTTGAGCAACGCCATTGATTACAAGTTCCTTAAGCATGGGCATTTTTCTTGAGTGACAGGTGATATGCCCAGCTTTTTCTTCGCGTTTATAGCTAAAATGATTTTCTTCAAATATTGGCGTCGCGGTTGTATATTTTTCAAAATTAAGTTCTCTTAAGCTTCTAATGAACATGCTTACCTCCTAGGCTTGTGCATTAACAGAGCATATTCTTGGAATGTCCTC
>JBGSUZ010000114.1:0-16536 GCA_041753235.1 Acidaminobacteraceae bacterium | reverse complement strand
TACTCTCTTAACACACCCTGCTTTACAAAGTCTATAAATGCATTCGAAAGCGCTTGGTGCATGGCTTCGTCTGTATTAATTTCCTTGTCCCCAACCATTTGCACCATCATCGTTTTAACACTGCCAAAGGTCTCTAGGAATTCCAAATAGGATGCATCTTCCTCAAACAAAGGTTCTGGTTTTTGCATAGCTACCGCTAATACAAAGGCTGTAAAAGCTTCTTCACCGCCACTAGTCTCAATGAACAGTTGATTACGCCTCGCCACTTGCCCGCCTTCGTAGTAGGCTAGCAGTGCCTCAGAAAGCGGTAAACCTTCCGACTTCATAAGCTCCGCCACTTGCAAACCGTCAAAGTCCGCATAGTAGTCCGCCGAGCCAAAATAAGTCTTGTCATTCTGACACAGGTTTTCCCGGGCAAATTTGTACATGGCTTCGTAAGACCGGTCTCCCATCTTAGTAGCCTGCTTGTCCATGTCTATTAGGAAAGTTTCAAGGTCACCGCCCCAGCTAAATAGCGCATCATAGTAACGCTCCTCAATAGTCGATGATTCTGACTTCGTATAGTAAAGGTCTATAACTGCCGCCATGTGCTCAAAGTCAATGACCTGACCTGACACAGGGTCGTTAAAGGCACTAAGTCCCGTACCAAGCTTAGAAATAGCATCGTAAGACGTCCTGACCGCTTCCTGACTCATGTCTATGCCGCATTCATCACGTAAACTGCCGCCAAACTGATCCCATACAAAACGGTTCATAGCCGATGACTTGTACCCGTACCGCTCTTGACGCAAAAAAGAAAGCACCGCATTATTCACCAGTACGGTGTCCTCTGTCATAAGCTTTTCTCTTAGTTTTAACTCCATGTCCTGAACACGAGCAATAACTGCTTGGCTAGACGCATCCAGCTCCAAGGTCACACCCAAAGGAATTTCAGGGTCTTCCAAAACGATGGTCTGTGGCATTAGGTACCTGTATAAAAGAAAGGCTAGCAGTGACGCTAGCCCTATGGTTATGGTTATTATTGTTTTTTGTTTTGAGTTCATAGGATTCTCCTCTTATGGACTCTTAAATACCCTAATAATACCAAAGCTAAACCACAACCGACACCTAGCATGTCCGACCAAAAGTCTACCCACTCCATACCGCGCCCCGGCACAAATGTTTGGTGGTATTCGTCCAGACCCGCAAGCACCATGCACAGAACCAGCGCCAGTGCCAAAGCAAAGAACGCAATGCTATGCGCCGACTGCCTGAACTGATTGTCCAGCACATCAATTTTAGCCGAATCCTCAGCCGTTCCAGCCGCCAACACACCTAGCTGTTCCCCCACTAAGACACCAGCCACTGTAATTTGCCTGCTAAACCCTGCAGACATAGGCGCAGTTTGAGCAGAGAGTAGGAATATGATGAGTAGGCAAGCTAAGGTTGCGGTAAGGGTTAGTTTTTTTAGCATGATTGTGAGTCCTCTTTATCAGAAACAGCCGTTTGAATACACTTAATAAAGTTATCATATGCCTCATCTTTGTTTGAGCGATTCATAATAAGATCCACTGTGATCATTTTTAAAAACTCAGAAACATCGTATAGTCTGCTTCGACTATCTGAATGTCCCTTAAGTGATTCAGAAATCTTCTCAATAGCATCCTTTTCAACTTTCCGCTTCTTAATGACTGCAAGCACCTCAGGTGAATAACCTGAAGTGTTACTCATCAAATATCGAGTGACTAAAAACGCGAACAGCGAAATTATAGACACAATAATTACAGTCAAAATCATAGGTAAGTATCGCTTTTCAATCCAAAATAAATCTGGAATCTTATCTAAAATTTCAAATGTACTTTGATACCAAACCGTTAATATGCCCCATACAAATACAATAATAGACAAGACGCCCATGGTCCACTGAATTGCATTATTGACCTCGGAGTCGTTATTACTTCTGAATTTTTCTATTTGAGAATCAGTAGGCTCATAAGTCGCTCTAAACCGTTCCAAATTTCTCATTCTTTCATTATATGGTGCTAATAAGTAATTTCTCAGCTTATCATAATATAGCGTATCCATACATGCCTCAAGCTGAAAGTTTAGCTCTACGCGTTCAAATTGCTTATCAAATCTATTCTTAGTATTTTGCATATGACTAATTAGCTGCAAATAGATTGAGTCCATTTGCGCATTTAGCTCAAGAATGCTAAAAAAGGTTTTGTTATACAAACGTGCATTTCTAATCCGCCCCAGTGCCATGAGCTTAATCCGCTCTTCTGGCCAAATTTTGTTGAGCGCCTGCGCAATCTTGATTAATACTTTAGTCTGTCCGTCTGTCATCGAAAGTGCTTCATAATAAGCATGCGACCTATGGAACATGACAAACAGTGAATGAAAGTGTTTAAGGGCCGCCTGTTCAGAATGATCTTGATCTAGGTAATAGGTTTGTTCAAGAACTCTTATATACTGTTTAGACTTATCATAAACATAATCATAATCTACATTGACTATTCCTAGTTTGCCCTTAGCATCCGCATCAGACTCACTAATTTTCACAGGATTCTCAAACCTAACATATTCACGGTACTTCTCAGAACCCACTTGCAATGCATCCACAAAACTATCTTCTTTAAAAGGCACTAGGAAATTGTCTAAAAAACCGTTAGTGCCTATAATTGACTGAACATGTTCTTTAAAACGGGCAAACGGCGTCTGCCAATCATCCATCTCATAAAAAAGTATATTCAAATACACATAATTTTGATATCGATTAAAATTTGGCGTAATACCTTTGATTTTCAGTCCACAAACTTGAATATCAGATACTTTCTTGAGAGGTGCTTCAATATGCTCAAGCCATCTTTTTTCAATGTTTAATGACACATCCTTAGACGGACTTCCATTACTGAGTTTATGGGGCGCAACTAGATCATTGATTGTTTTAAGCCACGTCTTCTCATCCTCTTCAATTTTATAACCAAAAGTATAAAGACGATAATTCATAGTTGAACTCCAATCAGAAAGTAATGTGATATTTTATCGTTATGACTTAATCACATTATACCATTTGTGGGTAGCTTATCACCGATTCTTACAATTCTGCATCAAATTCATTTGGGGAATCAATTTTTGAAAGTAGAATAAATCAATCGTATGGGTTTTTATGGAGGTGGGATGGCGAATCTTTGGTTCTACTCCTTACAATTGGGAATCATCAAGTTATGGAAAACAAAAATTGACACTGTTCTTTTTTCATATGTCCGCTTATAGATAACAGCCATTTTTTAATTATGGTGTTATAACCACTAAAAAGGCTCATGACATCAAATCATGTAGCCTTTAATATTATCCTCAACAATTCCCTAATGATTCTCTAGCCACAGCACAATCAACAGATTGGATTATGAAAAAAGTGGTCTATTTTACTTGACAAGCTCCAATACTTTCTACACAGGAAACTTCTATAATCCTTGATACCACTACATCTTTTTCACTTTCCTGCTTTTTGGTGTCTGACTGCTTGACACCGCGATTTCACTACAAATTTCCCAATAGACTTTACGCCTTCTTTTCTGCAATAATCATATAACGTTAATCCATTATAATCCTCAAGGTCAGGAGATAAGCCTAAATCATACAGATATTCAAAAATCGTTGCATTCCCAGTAGAAACAAAACTATTCTTTGCATACATCAAAAGCGTTGTACCATTATTGTTAACTACATTGATATCCGCACCTTGGCTTACTAACCATTTTACTATTTCTAATTTATTGTTATAAACAGCAACGGTAAGTAAAGACCATCCATGACTATCTTGCGATTCTATGATTTTTTTTGATGTACATAAATGCCTAGCATCTTTACCACATCTAATAAGTTCTATAGCATCACGTAAGGTATCTTTGAAAAGAACAATGTCATAATCAATAGTTGCAATCTTTGTATATACTTCTGTTTCTTCAAGTATCGTGCCTGCTTTCTCTGTAGAAACATCATTCGTAATCTCAGTATCGATGTAAGTAACACCACTCCATTTTAGTAACTGGTATGGTCTGAATGCAAAGGCTCTAATTTGATTTTGAATTTGAAATGCAGTCTGATTTACATTTAAACTTAGTGTTGAATAGTCAATATAATTACCTGGATAATATGAGGAATTCACTTTATTTTGTGGTTTATCATCAACATTCCCATTCAGCAACATATCAACGTTACGTATAACAACTTCCGTTCCATTTTTTATTAACTTCTTATATAAATCAAACGAAGAGTCTTTTTCGTCGATCTCAATTATCTGCTGATCAATAATTTCTCCTGTATCAATTCCAGTTCTTATTCTATGCAAAGTTACACCAGAAGATGCTTCCCCATGTAAAATTGGAAGTACAGAAGGAAAACATCCTTTATACTTTGGAAGAAAAGAAAAATGAATGTTATATAGTTCATTTGTTTTAAACTTCTCAGGTCTTACAATTCTATCAAATTCACACGATAAGAATAGTAAATCTCCAATTTCATATGTGTCTTTAAGATCTAAAATCTCTATATTATTCTTCTTAGCAAACCATTTTGCAGACTTCTGCCAAGAGTTTTCACCTGATTCATTTCTGTTAGTTACGAGAACCACTCTATTACGAGGATAATGCTCTTTGCAATAGAGTAAAACGTCTACCGCTATATCATTTTTCCCTGCTATACATATTGTTTTCATATTACCTTTTTTCCTTTTACGTTCTTCACTATGATCATAATCTCTTTTCTATAAAGAAATGCAAAGAAGAAACTTGCAATCAATGCACAAACTGTTCCTACTATATAGTTAGAGTTAACAAAGACTCTCCAGAATACAAAGTAAGCAACCATACCTAGTACCGCGATAAAAAATTTTGGTTCTAGTACCATTAATCTCATCTTATAGAGTACACTTACACACACAGCATCTGACACAGCATAACCAAGCAAAGTTGCCATTGATGCACCTTCAATACCAAGTATAGGAATTAAAAAGTAATTTATTACCATATTCACAACTACGCCAGCAGATAAGATAAACATGTTAGGCCATGTCTTTTTTACAACAATAAACTGATTACAAGCTACTTGAAATAGCATCTGAAGTAATGGTGCAAAAAATAAATATGGTGCTACAATATAACCTGATAGATACTGTTCAGTAAATAGTATCTTAAAAATTGGAAAACTCCATGCGCATACAAAGGCTGTGGCTATAAATGAAATGATCCCAAGATACTCAAAGATTAAAGAATTATTCTTTACCTGATTATCTTCTTTCATTGTTGAGAATGCAAAGAACTGCCAACCACCAGCAAAAGCTGTATAAATCAACTGGCTACAATTTCCCAATTTGGATCCAACCGAGTATATCCCAGCTGCACCGATTCCCATCATGTTCGTAATCATTACCTTATCACACGAATTGAATACCCAATATATTAAAAAGTTTGGAAATAAAGGTATGGCGATACTCAATAACGGTTTTAACAGTTTAAAATCAAACCTCCTTGGATTAAACCAATCTCTGTTTAAAACGCCAAAGGCTATTTCCATAGTAACACCAGATATTACAACTGCCAGCGGAAGTGCTACAGTATAATAACCCGCTAACAGCATTGGGATTGATATGCCATATGAAATAGCCGGAGTGATAGTGTTTGCAATTAAAAAAATTTTTCTCTTATTCTGCATTCTTGTTGGTGCAGATACAATTTGGTTTGTAGCTCCTACCAATGTCGCCATAGCAGAAATATATACTATATAAGCATATTTTCTATCGCTAAAGAAATAATGCGCAACTTGTTCTCTAAATAAAAGAAGGACAATAAAAACAATTATCGAAGTAATTAATGTGAATACAAGTGCTGTTGAACATACGTTTTTCTTATACTCCTCATCTTCTTTTTCAAAGAACAATCGATACATTGCATCATACATTCCCAGGACTGCTATAGCGCTAGCTAATGACACCACTGTATTAGCTAGGTCACTAAGGCCAAAGTACTCAGTAGATGGCATTATTCTAGTTACAATAGGAACCATGATAAGTGGGATTATTTTGCTTATTATTCCCCCAAGTCCATATATTAAGAAGTTTTCTATAAATAATACTAATTTATTCATAACTAGCTAATCTCCATCTTTTCATAAGCGTTAAATGAAAAAGTAAATTCCGCTTTTAATAGTCAACCGGAAGTTACTTCTGCAAAGATATAGTACAATTACTAAGATATCTGTCCTGAGTAATCAGGAGATAACTTAATGAAAACTTATGACAATGATAAAGGTAAACACCTTACGACTGAAGATCGGAACTTTATAGAAGATGCATTAAACGGTAACTTCACACTGAAATTAATTGCTGAACGCTTGTGCAAAGACCCAACAACCATCTCTAAAGAAATCAAAAGAAATCGGATTGTTAGTCTACACAAAAAGGACAACATGAAAGTCAGCTGCAGTAACCGTAAAGAATGTATTCAGAAGCACCTTTGCGATGCTGCTTGTAATCGTTTGTGTAAAAAATGCACGACTATGAACTGTTATAAGCATTGTCCCGACTATATTGTAAAAAAGTGCATCCACCTAACGCGTTTCCCTCATGTCTGTAATGGCTGTTTGAAAAAATTAACCTGCCACCAAGAAAAGCATCACTATCGCGCTAAGGTCGCACAAGCCAACTATAAAGACGTTTTGGTATCTTCTAGGGAAGGGATTGGTATAAGTGATACTGAGCTAAATACACTCGATGAGCTAATTTCTCCACTTATAAGAAAAGGGCAGTCCATAGCACATATTTTCTCAAATCATAAACACGAAATAGAATGTTCAGAACGCACACTCTATAACTATTTTGAGATGAATGCCTTCACCGCTAGAAATATTGATTTACCAAGAAAAGTACGCTATAAACCACGAAAGAAAGTTAAAGTGCCTAAAAAATGTGGCGCTTACAGGGTGGGCCGTACCTACGAAGATTTTAATGCCTATTTAGACTCAAATCTAGGAACATCGGTCGTTGAAATGGATACTGTTATCGGTCGAAAAGGTGGCAAAGTACTGCTCACCCTATTCTTTCGTAATTGTTCTTTGATGATTGCAATTCTTTTGGATGCAGGCACTCAAGAATGTGTTCTAAGCGCTATCAATACAATTTATGATGCAATTGGTGATACAGCCTTTAAAGCCAGCTTTCCTATAATCCTAACGGATAACGGAGCTGAGTTTCAGTCACCTGCAACCCTTGAAAATGATGGAGAGGGTAATGCGCGGACAAAGATTTTTTACTGTGAACCCATGGCGTCCTATCAAAAACCACACATCGAGAAGAATCATGAATACATTCGCTATGTTCTTCCAAAAGGCAAGTCATTTGATCAGCTTACACAAGCTAAAGTGACCCTAATGATCAATCATGTAAACAGCACCTCAAGAACTAGTTTAAATCGACAAACACCATTTAAACTAGCTGAATTACTACTACCGGAATCACTCTTAGAATCGCTTTCGCTAAAAATGATTCCACCTGATGAGGTTCATCTAAAACCAGCACTTTTAAAAAAAGAAAACTAACATAAAACTCGGATAGATATCGCCGGAATTTAGTTTTTCAAGAAAACGACCGGCGGAAATTACTCGTGCAGAAACAATCAGGTGGTCTGCTTAGCATGTCGAAAATTCGTAGTTTTTCGGAGTTTTTGTTCAAAAAAGTACCTTTTTGAGAGTGTTTAGTAATAGTATTTGATGAATAAAACGGCATTTACCCTTGCAAGGGCAATTGGTTCACGGAAACGGAAGTTAGTTTTTCAATCAACCATCTTTTCATAAGCGGGTCTGCATTTACTGTACACTCCCCTCAATGTATTTTTTAAACTCATCATAATCCCTTATATAATCCTCAACTTCATAGAATTCAGATGCAGCTACACAAAGGACTGAATCCTTCTGAATCCACAACATTTCTCTCCAAGTAGGCTCTTCAATCACAACACCTATTGATGGATCTGAAAGCTCAATTTCTTCTCTTCCATGTTTATTCTCAAGAACTAACTGGATTCTTCCATACGGACAAAACAATAACTGCTTTAAATTCTTATGTGCATGGAATCCTCGTCTAGTGCCCTCTGGGACCTTAGAAATATAGTACATTCTTTTAAATTCAAAAGGTACATCATGTGTAGCTTCAAAGAATGACAACTCACCTGCATCAACCGTAGGAATTGTATTAATGTGTATAATTTTACAGCCAGCAACTTCCTTTCTATCATCAAGAACATCACCTTTTAGAATAGAATACCACTTTAAGGTGTCAATTCCTTTATAACGTCCCAATATATTAGCCGAAATATCCACTGCTTTATGAAAATTATGTTTATCACAAAATCTTATTGCTCTGTTATTCTCTCTTGAAACACACCAATAAACACATTCAAGGCTGTACTTTTCAAAAGCCAACTTAATAATCTCTTCCATTCCATACCATGAGTAACCTCTACCCATAGCAGATTTCCTTACTGTAATTGCAAACTCAGCACTGTTATTTACCCTATTTATGTTCTTCAAACTAACAGTACCCATATACTCATCTTCATCTGTAACAATTGCAAGATGGATATCTTGAATTTTATTTTTTGAGACCTCTATAAAGGCCTCGCAATCTTCTAAAGACTTATCTTTAAATCTTCCTCGAAGCTTTTCAACAACACTTTCATCATGCATCCACTCAAGCATAAGTGGAGCATCTTTTAACTCTAAATCTCTAAGTCTCATCTGAACTCATTTACCTTATCTATAACATATTGAACTTCTTCATCGGTCATTCCATAGAACATAGGAATACTCAATTCAGTCGCGCTGATTTCTTCTGCAATTGGGAAGTCCCCGTCCATAAATCCAAGATCTTTATAACAATCTTGTAAATGCATAGGAATTGGATAATGCTTGTTTACACCAATACCAGCTTCATTTAAATATTTTTCAAGTTCCATTCTTTTTTTACATCTAATTCCAAATACATGCCATACAGGAGTTGCATAATCTGGAACGAAAGGCAATATAATTTCAGCATTATTAATACCCTCTAAATACTTCTGAGCAATGTTTCTTCTCTCAACATTAACCTTATCAAGATGAGGAAGCTTTGCTGCTAAGAATGATGCCTGTAATTCATCAAGGCGGGAGTTGTTCCCCTGCATAACATGATGATACTTATAATCAGAACCATAATTTCCTAATAATCTTACCTTTTTAGCTAGTTCCTCGTTATTAGTAACAGTTGCACCCGCGTCTCCAAGTGCTCCTAAATTCTTTCCAGGATAGAAACTAAATCCAGCAGCATCACCGAAAGATCCGATTACTCTACCATTGTATGTCGCACCATGAGCTTGAGCACAATCTTCTACAACAAAGAGATTATATTCCCTAGCAATCTCCATAATTGGATCCATATCACAAGCCTGACCATAGAGATGAACCGGCATGATTGCTTTTGTTTTATCTGTAATTGCAGCTTTGATCCTTGTTGGATCAATATTAAATGTTCTAATATCCGGCTCAACAAACACCGGAGTTGCTCCAACGTATGTTACTGCTAAAGCAGTGGCAATATACGTATTTGATGGTACGATAACTTCATCTCCTTCTTTAACTCCTAGTGCCTTAAGAGCAAGAAAAAGTGCATCCAATCCATTACCTACGCCAACACAATACTTGCTATCACAGTACTCAGCAAATGCTTTTTCAAATGCTTCATTTTCTTCACCCTCAATGTACCAAGAACGAGTATAGACACGTTCAAAAGCATCACGAATTTCTTTGTCTAATTCTTTTTCTAACGGTTTAAACGACACAAATGGTATTTTCACAATTTTCCTCCTTATTTTTATACATACTTACTTTCTACACTTTAATGCTTTAGCCATGCAGTATATTTTTACGAGTTTATCCAATCTATCCATGGACACATCCCTAACTAAATCATTTAATCTGTTCGCATTAGCATCAGGTGAATACATATCTTTAATAGTTTCTATATGTCGTTCGGATATTTCATGGTACTCATTTTCATAAATATCAACCAACAATTCTCTCAGATTCTTAACGTAACCGCAATCTCCACCTTCAATAGCTATACAGTTAGGAATATTGCAAAAAACATCTTTTACTAACAAATCATATGTGAATGTTGCTACAGGAAAGCTAATTACACCTCTTTGTGAAGCATTGATAATAGTCGTACCCATACCAATGTAAAAAGCCGTCTGGTCTATTATCTTTGTCAATTCTTCAGATTCAGTTTTCCCAACAATTTCAATTCTTCTCTTTAGATCTTCATCAAATTGAGAATAAAGCTTCATCACTTCATCCTCATTCTCCCCATAAGTAACAATAGTCAAATAGAATCTATTATCTGATGAGCACTCCTTTTCAAACCAATTCATCAGCCCAAGAATATACCCTTTAAAAGGAAATTCAGCTCGAGCAATAGACAATATACTTATTCTATTTGGAATTTTAACTCTTCTCGACACTATATCGTTTTTATCGCAACTTATTCTTATAATTTTTGCAAAATTATTTACACTTTTCGATAATCCCAAATACATACATGCATTGTCAATACATTGTTCATCCATAAAGAATATATTGTATGAAGCAATTCTTTCCTTAATAAAGTTTTTTAGTGCATTATTTATTATTATTTTTTTTAGCCTGTTATTGGTAAAATCAAAGATTTTGGGATTCACAACGTATAAAAAACTGTTTTTTCCGTACTCATTAACATTCCAAACGTTCAAAAAATCATCTACAAAAAATGTGATGTACTTAGTATTTTCTTTCCAATACTTTTTAGTAATACGGTTTAAATTCCAATCATTCTCAATCTCACAATTAATACTATCTTTTCTAAAATTATTCTGCATGGATGTGTCGATAGAATTACAAACAATGGAAATGTCACACTTATCCATTAACTCCTTAGAAAGTCTATATATTAGTATTTCGCATCCACCAAGAATAATATTCTTATATAAAAACACAATTCTCATACTTATTCTCCACTTATCGCTTGATTAGCACATAATATATGCGCAATTCTCTCAAAGGCATGCCCATCTCCGTATGGAGTGCTTGCCTTTGCATTATATGTTTCTTCGTTCTCTAGCAACTTCTTAAAATTCTTGTAACTAAATTTTTCTTCAGTACCAACTAATTTCAAAGTATTCACAACAATACCTTCTGGTCTTTCTGCAGTTTCTCTAATAACAAGAAAAGGCTTACCTAAAGAAGTAGCTTCTTCCTAAATTTCACTCGAGTCAGTAAGATTAAAGCAACTCTGTAGCATAACGTTATGTCGATCAAAAATTTCTACCGGATCAATAATATAGATTCTATACAATCATCCTGACTATTCTTCTTCTACTTGACGAACTACTGAGTTCATATGTATAAGATAGGGCTTACTGAAAGGTCTAAGCGATTAGCACTTACAACCCTCTAATGACAGGAAGAATTCATGCGGAAAAATGAATGTTCTTACAGAGTTAGAAATCATCAAAATCACTTCTTTGAATAAAATATCAACATTTCAATAATTTTAGTTGTTCAGATAGTCCCAGTTACACAAACAATCGTCTTTATGTTATTTCTTTTCTTCAGTTCATTCACAATGGGCACATCTTATTTCCTTCAGGTCTAGTTCCTAAGACCAACATTACTTTTTTCTGATTCAACTCTCTAGCGATTTAATAGCTTTTTTGTAATCATCTGACATTATTTTGTTCATTTTTTTAACATACTCTGTTCCCATGTATCCCTCGTTTTTTTTAAACCTTGGAATAGGACTATCACTCACAACATAAGCCAAATCTTCCTTCGGTAATATTAGAGAAAAATCGCCAACATAATCACTCAAAATTGGAGATACATTTCTCGAAACATATTCAAGCACTTTTGTAGGGGATGCAAACTGATTAATGATGCTACTATTTCTAATACAAAACCCATAATCACAAGCGTCTAAATAACGCGGCATTTCCTCATATGGAACACTTAAAACTACGGCATTCTCAATTTCTTTTTTTTGAACAAGCTCTTCAAAATAATCAACACAGCCTGTTAAAATGAGAAGTCGAGTATCTGTTTGTTGCTGCCGTATCTTCCTATATAAATCGCATATTTCTTCACACATCTGCCATTTCTGGTTCTGACCTGAATATACAAAAACAAGCTCATCGTCATTGATATCTAACTTATTTCTAATTTCCTCTCTATACGAAATGTGTGAGAGAAATCTCTCCGTTGGCATCATTGGAAAAACAACGTTATCCTTTTGCACTTTGAAATAATCAAACTGTTTTTTTGTCACTGTTACAATCAAATCTGAGTTCTTCACAACTTTTTTTTCTAACCATCTTAACAATATGAATAGAAGGCTCCCTTTTATCCCGGGATTATTTAATTTAAATTCCGATGGTTCTGTTCCGTGACAATCAAAAACAAACTTACAGTTATAGTTTTTAGAGATTCGATAAGTTTTTATCGCTGGTACCAATGACTCACCAATTACTATACATTCACCGTATTTTTTTAAGAGAATATTTAAGCGCTTAAAAAAACTATAATTGTTATATAAAAAATGAAATCTACCGTGATAATTCGTTGGGTACTCTTCAATAGTTATATTTTGAGGGAACTCTATACATTTATCTTTGAATTTTGGAATGAATAATGTTATATCATACAGTCTGTTTAGTCGTTCTATTTCTGTATCAATTCTAGTCTTATACCCATCACCCAAATAATATATTGATGAAGCAACAATAACTATTTTTTTCATAAAACCTCCATTTGAATTCAACCTATATGTAGAAAATAGGCAACCAAATATAATCATAATTTGTATATAGCAATACTTTTAATATAAATGATCCCATGACAAGTATTATTATGTTAAATTGAATTAACATATCTCTCTTTTTCGCCTTAACTCTGAGTAAACATTTTGAATCAACTTCATTCAGTAGCATGATATAGTTTAGAAGCATTAATCCTTCTTGAATTCTGTACATCTCTGCTGTGTATCTAAGAATAAAAGCTAATGCAACGATGATAAATATATTAAACTTCAATAATTGATCTATATTAGCTTCTCTACTTTTTCTCTTACAAATGAGACAACATGAAATAGTCATAATTGAGATAAATACAAATGTTACTGCCATAGCTCCAAAATGTCTAAACTCAGATTGTTGATACGCAATTGAAAAATAAGCCATCATTCTATCACCGGCACCTATCTTATATAATAACCATGCAATGGACTGAGGATTTAAAATGAAATAAATAAAAACAAAAAATATAAATGTTATAACTATAGTTTGTCTAACGGTAAATCTTTTAATAATAGGTAGAAAAAGCCAACACAATGCCGCACTATGAATACAGGCCGCAATCATTATTACAATAACAAATTTGATATCATCTATTGAGTTTTCCTTCCTTCCACCACCATAATCTAAAACAAGAAATCTATAGCCATAGATCAAAAAAGCTGAAGCCAAAGCGAATCTCAATTGGCTTGCATTTAATGGAAAAGGACATAAGAAGAACAATATTAGAACTAAGTTGGGATAACGTGACAATTTCCATATTGAAGTTCCAATGAGTAGAATATAAATTGAGGATAGTACTCCTTTATATTGAACAAAAGATAAGCCTGACTTATAACAAATTGTATTTAGCAATTGGAACAAAAACTCAGTATTAAAGCTCCATTCACTTGCAGAATAATATCTATTTATATATAATGCCTCATCTGCATTATTGGTAACAAAAGTAATCATTGACCATATTGCTAATAATGACACTAAAAACAATGGCTTATTCTTTCTATTGATTGCATTAAGAAAAAATAATCCTACACACACAATTGCTATAACCATTTTTATAACATCTCCTTTATGTTGCACTGCAAGACAACAAAATGATATAGAAATTGCTTCTTACGCAGTATTTAATATAATATCAACTGTATATACGTTTAAACTCATATAATTTTTCAATCTTCTTCACTTACCATATATGTTATTCTTATTAACGCACGCGTCTTTTATTCCATGGAATAAACTTTTAAGTTTTTCCTTTCTATCGTCTTCATATAATAAAACGCGAGTTAACAATGCAAACTCATTTTTAAGCATATGTACAAAGGAATATAATCTTTTATGTTTCCTATGCATCGCTACCATATTTCGAGAATAATAATATATTCTAAAAGGTTTTTGATGATAAACCACTATACTTTTTCCTAAAAATTTTCTATTTTCACCATGACCAACCTCATGGTACAATCCAATATGATTTATTCTACAAATCCTATATCCTATATCTCTTAATGAATAACAAATATCAAAATCAACAGCATCAATAAAAAAATCCACATCATAACCATCTGTTTTAAAGTATTTCTCTACATTAGTAAATGCAGCAGATGTAATACAGTATGGTACATCTAATAAATTTTGATCTTGTTCTTCGTATTTTGTATCGTTAAAATTCCTATCCTTAACAAGGCATGTGAACATTCCTACATCAGAGCATACAGACAAGTTACTTGCTTCAATATATTTCTCAACTAGCCCTTCCTCTACTATAGAATCCTGGTCCAAACTAAGTACCCACTTAAAATTTTGAAACTTTGAATAGTCCATTATTTCTTTCAAAGCCTGCGCAATACCTAAATTATTCTCAAACTTCTTTAATAGAATCGCGCCATTCTTCTCTAAAAGAAGATTTTCTATTTGTAAAATATTATTAGATCCATTATCAACAATGTATACATACTTCACTTGTTTTAATAGTGCCGTCATATTATCTTTTAAGCGTTCAATATCGGGATTGTACGTAACGATTCCCGCCAAAACATTTTCTATACTATATTTCAATTTTCGTCCCTCTTATTTAAATCTCAACATATATCTATACAATTTTTCATACGGAAGTTTAATTTTCAACAGCCTTTTCATAAAGCCAATTTTCCAACGACTTAAAAGAAAATCCTTTTTAAACGCCTTGATATGCACAATATACCAGAACTTACTTTTAGGCTTTGCCAGACATTGTGTTTCACCTTCATCAAAGAATCTAAAATCTGCAAATAACTCTAGATCCTCATTAGTTGGTTTTAATCCGGTTTTTCCCATTCCCTTGAAAAGTTCTACCGCCGATAAGTTTATGTTTCTATTGCCAAATTTTCGAACAAAGTCCAACGCTCCTGCTTGAATCTTTTGTACACATTTAAGCTCATAAGTTTGCTTTCCATTTTGAATATACTCGTAATCCAATCTATTGCCTTTAATTACACCGTTCCATTCAACATAATTCTTTACAGAGCCAGCTTGTTCCAAAAACAATGTTTCGAACAAACCTACGAATGGACTTCTTCTGTCGACAGCTTTAACATCATGCGAAAAATCAAATAAATATCCATTCAAATCTAGTGAAGGCACAACAATTTTGTTTCTTTTATAATAATCTGCAACGCCAATATAAAAACCCTTTACCTCATGCTCAATGCCAAGTGCATCAAGAGTCTCGCAAAGATATCGCTGCATTCCGCCGGACCAACCGATATCAACAATTGCAAATTCGCCTTTTAAATCATTCTGTTTTATATATTTTACAAGAAGCTCATATTCATGTTTTGACACTCTTTCTATATCAGATCCTAGCTGCTTATACATTTCCATTAATTGATTATTATTTAGAAGGCCGCTTCTATCAAAGCATGTGGTTAATTCGAATCCGTATTTTTTTATAAGTTCATGATAATCTTTAATATTTAATCCAACACCATCAAAGATAGTAGCGATTGGTACAAGCTTTGATGGTGAAATCATATCCAGAACATACTCAAATTCATAATTCATCCACAGTACTGGAACACGAAGTGCTCTTCTGGACACTTCCAAATAGTAAGTCTCTATGTCTGAATACAACGAATCAAAGGCACTTTTCATAATAAGCCCATCACGAGAAAAGAAATAAACCTTCTCTATGCCTGCATTCACAACTGAATCATGAAGCCATTTAGAGTATCCCCAGAGGAACATTCCAAATTTCTCATATCCAAATCTATAATATTTATCACAATCAAACGGAACCGTATTATTGATAAAACGTTATTGATAAAACTATTAATCAAGTTCTTTTCTATATGATTGTCGGTAAGTTGAAAATTTGATTTTCTAGTAAAAGTAGGGATATGTATAGCTTCAATACCAATACTCTTCGGAACTCTATAATCCGATTTTATAGAGTCGCCAATATGGAGCATTCTATTCTTTTCTATTTCTAAATCTTCAATTACATATTCAAATAGTTCACCACTGCTCTTTGTCTTTTTTAATGTAGAAGACAAATATAATTTTTCAAAACCAACTATGCCTTCCCTTGTAAGAATTCGAGATATGAAGTCCTCTGATAAATACATGTCAGATGTCAGAATGACTCTTTTTTCTTCCAAACAGTATT
>JBGSUZ010000113.1:0-4860 GCA_041753235.1 Acidaminobacteraceae bacterium | reverse complement strand
GTTGGTAACTACGACTTCTGTTATGAGTCAAGCCAATTAATGCTTAAACTTATGAAAGACCAAAATAAGAAAAAAGAAGAGAAAGTGGCTGAGTTACAAAGCTTTATTGCGCGTTTTAGTTCAAATGCTTCCAAAGCGAAGCAAGCGACTTCTAGAAAAAAATTACTGGACAAAATTAATATTGAAGACATAGAGCCGTCTTCTAGAAGATACCCGTTCGTAGGGTTTACACCAGAGCGTGAAGCTGGTAAAGATATTCTGTTTGTCGATGGCCTTACAAAAGTAATCGATGGCGTAAAAGTACTTGATAACATTAGCTTTACTGTTAATAAAGGTGACAAGATTGTCTTTATGTGCAGAAATGAAACGGCAATTACAACGCTCTTCAAGATTCTCATGGGTGATATGGAGCCAGATTCAGGCAGTTTCAAATGGGGCGTTACAACGACTCAAGCCTTGCTTCCTAAGGACAATAACGAATATTTCGATGACGCAGACTTTAGCTTAGTAGACTGGTTAAGACAGTATTCGACTGAAAAAGATGAGACATTTGTACGTGGTTTCTTAGGTAAAATGCTCTTCTCTGGTGAAGAAGCACTTAAGAATGCATCTGTGCTCTCAGGTGGCGAAAAAGTGCGTTGTATGTTCTCGAAGCTCATGCTCTCGGGTGCAAATGTACTGATTCTAGATGACCCGACGAATCACCTTGACCTTGAATCGATTCAATCCGTCAATAACGGTTTAACCAGCTTTAAGGGCACAATGCTCTTTAGCTCTCATGACCATCAGTTTGTTGAAACGATTGCAAACAGAGTTATTGAAATTACACCTAGTGGTCTCTTTGACAAAGAAATTGAATTTGATGTTTACCTCGAAGACGATGAAATTCAAAAGAAAGTTGAAGAAATGTACCAAGCTTAGTTTCATTGCTGAAACTAGGTGGTATAAGTATATTGATAGCATGGAGAACCCCTGGAGCGATTGCTTCAGGGGTTTTAAAATTCCTCATTTACAAAATGACTTAAATGGTATAGATTATTAGTGTTTGATTAAGGCCCTACAGGCATCGTACAGTAAAGTATGGTGCTTTTTATGTGAAACTATAGAGCAAGGCAGGTAGAACAAATGAGCGGAAAAGTATCTGTAGTCTACAACTCGTATTCTGGGCTGCTAAAACCCCAGTGGAAAATCGATACGCTAATTCAGTGGTTGTCTGAAGAACTTGAGTATGATGTGACGTTGATTGACATTGCGACGCAGGGAAATCTTGAGGAAGCGGTTATGGCAACCTGTCAAGCTGGAGCTGAACTTGTTATCGGCTGCGGTGGTGATGGCACGGCACATCGTGTTGTCAATGGTATTCTTAAAAGTGGAAATACGGCTAAAATGGCAATTCTTCCTTTTGGTACCGTCAATGACTTTGCCGGTGTTATAGGCATGTCAGACAACATTGATCACTTTATTGAAATTCTGAAGAAGGATTCGTTTAGGTTAATTGACGTAGGAAAGTGTGACGGTAACTATTTCATCAACGTGGTAGCGGCAGGCGCCTTTACCGATATAGGCTATGCAGTTCCGAGGTGGATGAAACGCATACTCGGAAAGTTTGCCTACTATATTTATGGCGTTAAGGACAGCATCAAGCACTTAAATGAAACTTATAGGGTCAAAATGATGATCAATGATGAGGTTGTGGAGAAAAAAATAAATTTCTTTACAGTCAGTAATTCCAACAGTATTGGTGGGTTTAAAAATTATGCAAGGCAGACGGGAGTCGATGATGGCTACCTGTATCTCATGTATATGGAGAATATAAACTTCTTTGAAGCCATCGGTATTGTAGCGCATTATCTTGCTACCAGAGAATTTAAGGGTGAAAAGATAAAATACCATTACATTAAGCATTTTGAGGTTTCTAGTGAGAAGAAACTCATATATGATATTGACGGTGAAGAGGGCAAAGAACTGCCTCTAACGATTGATGTGGTAGAGCGAGGGCTGAACCTGTTAATCAACGAAGAAGCCTATCAACCTACAATTTAGGATGAAATAGTGCGTTTTTGCTCTGGAAAGGACGTGACGCATATGTTGCAAGTACTAAAAACCACTGAAGGTGGCATTGATGTTAGCGAAAAAATTGAAAATGGCGCATGGATTAATCTGGTTCAACCAACGGAGAAAGAACTTGAAGCAGTTTTGAGCTTTTTCCCAGAGATAGACCCAATTAATCTAAAAGCGGCACTGGATGAAGAAGAACGCGCTCGTATCGAAATAGATAATGGCACAAGCCTGATTCTGGTGGATGTACCGATTGTTGAACCTGTAAATAACAATGTATATTATTCGACAATACCACTGGGCATTATTTTAGTGCACGACACGATTATTACAATTTGTACGAAGGAAGTGCCCATTATAGAAGACTTTGTCAGAGGACGGGTCAAGGGTTTTTACACCTATAAGAAGACGCGTTTTATTCTTCAAATTCTCTATAAGAACGCCACTTACTTTTTACAGTATCTCAAACAGGTGGATAGACGCAGCAATCATATAGAGCGAGAATTGCATAAATCCATGAAAAATAAGGAACTCATTCAACTTCTTGAATTAGAAAAGAGCCTTGTGTTCTTTAGCACTTCACTCAAGGCGAATGAAATTGTTCTTGAGCGCATGATGCGGATAGACAGTATCAAGAAGTACCCAGAGGATGAGGAATTACTTGAAGACGTTATTATTGAGAACAAGCAGGCGATAGAAATGGCCAATATATACAGCAATATTTTGAGTGGCACGATGGATGCCTTCGCGTCCATCATTTCAAACAATCTTAATATTGTTATGAAGTTTCTGACGTCCATAACCATTATCATGGCAGTGCCTACAATTGTGGCGAGCTTCTTTGGTATGAATGTTCCGGTACCGTTGGCGGCATTCCCGTATGCATTTCCGGTAATCATTATGATTTCAGTTGTTCTTTCGATTGTTTCAGCAGTGGTACTGTTTAAAACAAAGATGTTTTAGAAAAATGAGAAGTAAAGAGCATTGAGTCTTAGACTCGATGCTCTTTTGTTTCGGTAATGTAAGAAATTATTTAAAATGTAGCTGTTAGTCGGCCTCACAATTGGATATAATTGAAATGTAATATTAGCCAAGACAACTTTTGAAAGGATGATTATAATGCTAGTAAGATCAATCGTAACCCCAGCTAATGAATTATTGACCGTATCCACTCAGGATTTGGCTAAGCAAGCTTTTGAACTCATTGAAAAAAATGGATTTTTATCAATACCTGTTGTAGATGATAAGAAATTTGTAGGTTTCTTGTCTAAACAATATATTTATGACAAGTTTTTTGAGTCAAAACAACCAAGCTTGGATTCTTTCCTTGAAAGACCAGTAAGTGAGTTTATTAGTGAGCAAGTCGACAGCGTCAACGAAGATCTCTCCGTTGAGGAAGCAGCAGATTTGTTCTTCAATAATAAAATTCGTTTTATCCCAGTAGCGGACAGCTACGGTAATTTTGTAGGAATTGTTACTCAAAAATCACTGTTTAGAATAATCACTAAGATTTATGGCCTACGAGAGCCTAAGATAGTTATTCTTATGGATGACTTCAAGGGCATGTTGGCAAAATTAGCAGACATTATTTCTAAGCATGGCGCAAACATCGTAAATATTGCCCATATTGATACCGAAGTAATGGGTCTTCAAGAAGTTTCAATTCGCGTTGAATGCGATGACCTCGACAAATTAGTAGAAAAACTGAAAGCAAATGGCTACAAAGTTAAGGATGTCGTTAAATAGGCATTGACTTAAAAGTGAAGGCTGTCCGAAAGGACAGCCTTTTTGGTATTGGACTCAGTAGCGGCGCGAATTGTATGTCTCAGAGCTCGATGCCCTGAGACATATTCTTTTACTCAATTGTTTTAAGGAGGATTCTATGAGTTTTCTATTTCAGCCCCTGACGATAGGGGATGTGCAATTAAAGAACAGAATTGTCATGGCCCCTATGTGCATGTATAAGGCGGTTAACGGTCTTGTAAACGAATGGCATTTGATTCATTACGCTACCAGAGCTATTGGCGGTGTAGGTCTTGTTATGGTTGAAGCGACAGCGGTAGACCAGGATGGCAGAATTTCAAAAGATGATTTGGGCCTTTGGTCTGATGAACAGACCGAGGGGCATCGCATTATTGTGAGTCATGTACATGAACAGGGCGCTAAAGCGGGGATACAACTGGGACACGCTGGTCGCAAGGCTAAAATTGGGTACGGCAGAGTCATCGGGCCAAGCGCAGTTGCTTTTAATGAAACGTATAGAGAACCTGATGAGATAACAGCGTCTGAAATACAAGAGATTGTCGTTAAGTTTAGAGAAGCGGCACTCAGGGCACAGGAAGCTGGCTATGACGTGATTGAAATACATGCTGCTCATGGTTACTTGATCAATCAATTTCTCTCGCCTCTGACCAACCTGAGGGCAGATGCCTATGGTGGTAGTTTGGAGAATCGGGCAAGAATGCTAAGAGAGGTTGTTGTTGCTGTAAGAGAGGTCTGGCCTATGCCAAAGCCACTGTTTGTAAGATTTTCAGCCGAGGAGTATGTAGAAGGTGGGAACAAAGCTTCTGATATTGCAACGGTTTGCAGAATGCTTAAACCTTTAGGTGTTGATGTGGCCCATGTTAGCTCTGGCGGTGTGGTGGATGTTAGTGTCAATGCGTACCCAGGCTATCAAGTGGGTTATGCGGCAGAAATACGACGCAGTTCAGAGCTTCTGACAATTGCGGGTGGCATGGTTACTGAAGCCAATCAGGCAAATGAAATTTTATCGGAGCAAGCAGCAGATTTGATTTTTTTGGG
>JBGSUZ010000112.1:0-2271 GCA_041753235.1 Acidaminobacteraceae bacterium | reverse complement strand
ACTGTGAGGTAGCTTATGGAGAATTATATTATTGCATATGACATTGCTGACGACCGCCGAAGGTATAAAACTTTCAAGGCTATAAAGGAATATGCTGTACCGGTTCAGTTCAGTCTATTCGAAGGCATTCTTAGCAATAGTGATATTTTAAAGCTCAAAAGCAGGCTCAAAAAAATTCTAGACGATGATGAAGACAGTCTTATCATTTACAAGCAGTGCACTCACTGTAAAACACAGGTTGAACGTATGGGCAAAACACATGTACTTTATGGCGAAGACGATATTATTGTCTAATTGCTTCACCAAAATTCAATGCTAAATTAAAGCCAAGTGCAGGTTTCTTAGCAAACCACACTTGGCTTTATATGCTTGTACTAGGAAATGGACTGTGTTAAACTGGAAGAGGTTAGTACGTTTGGACACTGGTTGTAACGTCTCTGCTTGTTTATTATTTAATTTGCGAGCAAGGGGGTCAATGCAGAAATCCCAGGAGACTCTCGATATGATGATTCCAATACTTTGAAACCATTTAGTTTTATTTCGACGTTCAAAACCCGACCCCTCCGACCGGGCTCTCGTAAGTCCCGGTTCAAATGTAGTGTTTGCAAGAGGTAAATACCCATGCTGTGGTAATGCAGTTAATCTCCGTAGGAGATTGAAACTTATTATCTCCATGTTTAGGAGTCCATGTTTTGTTTAAGTGGTAATGCAGTTAATCTCCCCAGAAGAATCCAAACCTCACCAAAAACCAAAAACACCACGTTTTAAACACATCCAAAACGTGGTGTTTCTTTAATTTTTTGACCTTCTATTCCCTAACCCAACTGCCCAACCAACACCATCAACCCCGTCATCACAGTCTCCTGATAACCTGCCCGCTTCACGTCACACAGTACCTCTGCAACAGGCTTAAGTTCCTGAGATTTAAGCTTATCCAGTTGCTTAAGCCTTCTTGGACTAAGGTCTTTCTCCGATAATGCGCGTTCACAAAGTTCTTCGGTGTACCCCAAAAACTGCAACCGTTCTCCAAACTTGACCTTGAGTTTGTCTGCTATTAACAGTCCTTCTGGGTCATAGTCACCACAGTAATAGACAACAACGCCTGAGTTCACTATCAGTTCTATCAATAGGTAGCCCGCTAGGTTAATCTGCCCGCTGGTACAAACCGCCGCTTGCTCTGGGTATTGGCGCATGCACTGGTAAAACACGGCCGGGTTTTCACAGCAAAAAACGGTGTTGCTGGTTTCCCAGACAGGTTTAACGGCCTCCACCTGCTCCAAATTCACTAAATTCAGCGCTAAAGGTTCTCTATTGACCGCAAATGCTTCCCATCCCTTAGAGCTGCCATCTGCTTTAAACGCCTTTAGCCCATAACTGAGTACCAGTCTACTGCCTAGGTCTGTCATAATGCCCGCTTCAAAGTAGAGTTCTGCCCTTTCCTCTGCATTTTGTGGACTTAAGCGTTCAAACGCAGAGGTAAAGTAACTGGTCATGAGCTTTTCTAAAACAGTACCCTCATCCATTGCATGAGGGTCTAAACATGTGTCAGAAGCCAGTAGGGGCAACGGTACTGGGTTGGTCATTTCCGCTAAAATGCCCAGTGCCTTATCCAGTTGAATCAAAGCGCTTGTCACCGCCGCCCTGTCCCCTTGGTCTAGACGCACAAACAGCGGGTATGCCGCGCCACTTGGTGGCAGTACTTGCTGGGAGAGCCATTTTGCTAAATTTTCTGAACCAAATGATCCTGACAGGTTCATATAATGCCCTGCCCTAGTTTTCAGCCAGTTTTCTCGTTCGTCCTTTTTACTGACTAACGCTTCGCTGAAGTTGAGAAACAACAATTTTTCTAAAGATACGCCATCAAACCGAGTGCCTGTAAAAGCTTGTTCAAACTTTTTAAGCGCTACGTTCACCTGCTTCTTGCCGCTGGCGTCTAGTTTCATAAGTCCCCGAAGCAGTTCAATTTCAAGGGGTTTCGGACTGTGTAATACCACAGAGCCGCCCACGGTTCCAAGACTTCTGTACTTTTCTTTAAAAAGCTCCAAAAGGCGGTCTGCGCCACCTTGAGCCTTTAAATAATCTAAACATGCTTTTTCTATGGTTTCGCTCATACTTCAACGCCCCTCCAAACCCCTGCTATTCATTGGTCAGCAGGGTTCTTACCTGCCCGTTCCAATTGTAGCGCAACAAGGTCACAAAGGTCACGTTTTCCGGTCGAATCAATTCACAAATAGACAGGGCAGGAACCGTGTCATAGTCCCCATAAAGCAC